>CBDTYC010000118.1:0-7845 GCA_965364495.1 uncultured Yoonia sp.
TTTATGTGCACGCGGACGTGGCAGAGGCCTTCACCGCCAAGTTCACCGCCGCGATGTCAGCATTGAAAGTCGGCGACGGCACCGATCCGTCCGTTGACGTTGGTCCCTTGGTCAATGCCGACACCCGCGACAAGGTTGCCGCATTCGTCGCGGACGCTGTGGCCAAAGGCGCCAAGATCGAATGTGGCGGGACAACGCCTAATCGCACCGGCTATTTCTATCCGCCGACAGTCATGTCGAACGTGTCCGAGGAGTCCGACTGCGTGCATGACGAAATCTTTGGCCCCGTTGCGGCAATCCAGACATTCACCGACCAGGAAGACGTCATCAGACGCGCCAATGATACCGAATACGGGCTTGTCGCATATGTGTTCTCGGAGGATATGAAGCGCGCCTTGCAGGTCTGCGAACGCCTTGAATACGGCATGGTCGGACTGAACCGCGGACTTGTGTCCGATCCGGCGGCGCCGTTTGGTGGTGTGAAGCAGTCCGGTCTGGGCCGCGAAGGCGGGCATGAAGGCATGCTTGAATTCATGGAAACGCAATATATCTCGGCCAACTGGTGAGTGTGATGAGTGATGTAATCGCCCCCCCGTCCGTGCGCGCGCTGGCCCGTGAAAAAGGCATTGATCTGGAAAAACTGGCCCGTGATCTGGGCCGCACGACCATCGCCCGCGAAGATGTCACGGGCGACGCAAAGCCCGCCGCACCCCAAAGCGACCACAGTAAGTATTGGGATGTGGACCATAGCCAGTTTGGGCCAGTGACCGAAGAACCGCTGAGCCGTTTCGCCCAGGTTGCTGCCGGAAATCTGGGGGCCGCAAACACGATGATCCCGCAGGTCACGCACCATGACCGCGCCGATGTTTCCACGATTGAGGCCCTGCGCAAAGAGCTGAAACCGGAAGCGCAGGCGCGTGGTGTGAAACTGACAGTACTGGCCTTTCAGGTCAAAGCGCTGGCCCGAGCCTTGCGGGAATTCCCGCGTTTCAACGCCTCACTCACGCCTGATGGCAAGTCACTTGTGCTCAAGGACTATGTCCATGTCGGTATCGCGGTTGATACCGCCCACGGCCTGATAGTGCCTGTCATCCGTGACGCGGACCGCAAAGGGCTTTGGCAGATTGCAGCCGAGATCACCGATCTGGCCGATCGCGCGCAAGCCCGCAAGGTTGGCCCCGATGAAATGGGCGGCGCGTCTATGTCCATCAGCAATCTGGGCGGCATCGGCGGCAAGTCCTTCACCCCCATCGTGAACCCACCCGAAGTGGCGATCCTTGGACTGACCCGCACCGAAATCACGCCCGTGTGGGATGGTGAGGCGTTTCAGCCGGCCCCCATGGTCCCGCTTGATCTGAGCTATGATCACCGCGTGATCAACGGGGCAGAGGCGGCTCGCTTTGTCACCTATCTTGCCGGACTATTGGGCGATCCACGCCGGATTATGATCTAGAGGAAAATGACATGAGTAACCATGCCGACCTGATGGTCATCGGCGCTGGCCCCGGTGGCTATGCTTGCGCTTTTCGTGCTGCCGATCTGGGGCGCAAAGTTGTAATGGTCGATCCCCGCGCGACGTTGGGTGGCGTGTGCCTGAATGAAGGCTGCATTCCTTCCAAGGCCCTGCTGCATGCGGCAGAGGTGATCCGCGAAGCGCATGAAATGACGGAGGATTGGGGGATCACCTTTTCAAAGCCCAAGATTGATCTGGACAAGCTGCGCGCCAAGAAAGACGGAATTGTCGGCGCGCTCACGGGCGGGTTGACGGGGCTTGCGAAACGCCGGAAAGTCCAGACCATCAAAGGCACGGCGACTTTCAAAGACAGTAAAACCATAGAGATCGACGGTGCGGCTTGGACCTTTGATCAGGTGGTTATCGCCGTTGGCTCTGCGCCTGTGCAATTGCCCGGCTGGCCCAAGGATGACCACATCTGGGACAGCACCGCAGCGCTTGAACTGCGCGAAGTGCCAAAGGAGCTTGTGATCGTCGGCGGTGGCATCATCGGGCTTGAGATGGCGACCGTCTATAGCGCTGTGGGTGCCAAAGTGACGGTTGTCGAACTTGCAGATCAAATCGCCCCCGGCGCGGACCGTGAGGCGGTGAAGATATTGCATGCCGCACTTGAGCAACAGGATGTAACGATCCACACCGAAACTAAGGTGAGCGCCGTCAAAGCCGGCAAGACTGGAATAACGTTGACCTGCGAAGGCGCGTTTTCGGGTGAATTGTTCGGTGGTGCGGTTATTCAATCTGTCGGGCGGCGGTCAAACGGCCCCAAAGTCATGCCCGAAAACGCTGGCATCGAGATGGATGAACGCGGCATTATCCCTGTCGATAACGCATGCCGGACCGGTGTTGCGGGCGTGTTCGCTATTGGCGATGTGACGGGCAACCCGATGCTGGCCCACCGCGCCACCCATCAAGGACATGTCGCAGCAGAAGTCGCCAGCGGCCATGCCACAGCACTTGATACCACCCTGATCCCGTCGGTGGCCTATACGAAACCTGAACTGGCTTGGGTCGGGCTGACACAGGCGCAGGCCAAAGCGGACGGCGTCAAACACAAAACGGCAAGTTTTCCGTGGGCGGCAAGTGGCCGCAACCTTGCATCAGGCGGAGGCGACGGCCTGACTAAGCTGGTCTATTGCCCAGATAGCCATCGCCTGCTTGGTGCGACGATTGTGGGCCGCAACGCGGGTGAGCTTCTGGCAGAATCCGTGCTGGCATTGGAAATGGGCGCAACACTTGAAGACGTGTCCCTGTCAGTGCATGCGCACCCGACACTTTCGGAAACCGTGGGCTTTGCGGCAGAGCGCGCCCTCGGCACGCTGACCGACCTGTGACCTTGCTCGGCCGCTCTATCGACTGCATCGGACATTCCAGCAACCTCGATTGCGCCGCTAATGTTACAGCGAGCTGATTCAGATTGCCGGTTCGGATCATCCTTGGTTCGAGGATCGGACCGATCCTTACACCCCGAACGACTGGTCTGGTAAAATTAGCTACGTGGTAGATCGCACATTGCTGCAAATGCAAACAAATGCTGGGTCAGCAATAACCGCAACTGCACAAGTCCGGTTTGTCCCGCCTTCTGTTAGTGCGTGTAAGATGCGGCGACGGGTCGGTCTGAAATCCACTGACATCGGTATCATCGAATGGCCGCTTCCGCGACTTAGACTGCCTCGCAGCATGAAACCTGCTGCAACTGCGAGGATATGCTGCAAGAGAAATAGCCGCACGTACATAAGGCCGCTAAGTCCCGCTCTGCCGACCTTCACTCTCCGAAAATGCTGCAAGTTGCACGAATGTCCGGTCTGGTGAAGCTGCGCTGCAGCGGCGGTCACCTTGGCGAGCGGCAGCTATGGGCCGTCCGTGTAGACGGCCCAAATTGTTAGATTTCAATGGCCTCAGCAATCGCAAGGGCATCTTCTAGCTCAACACCGAGATACCTGACCGTGCTATCCATCTTGGTGTGGCCCAGTAGGAGTTGCACAGCGCGCAGGTTTCCAGTTTTCTTGTAGATCTGAGTGACCTTGGTCCTGCGCATCGAATGTGTGCCGTAAGCGCTGACTTCTAAGCCAATAGACGTCACCCAGTCGCGGACGATTCTCGCGTATTGACGCGTAGAAATGTGCAAGCGCTCATGGAACCGTCCTGGCCAAAGATATTCGGATCCGACCATCAACGGATCTTTCATCCACCTTTCGAGTGACGTTCGGGTTCCTTCCGAGATTTCGAAGCGAACCGGTTTCTGAGTTTTGCTTTGCAGAACAGAAGCGCGCTCTTTGATTTGGCCAGAGGCCATTACGTCTACGACTTTCATTTTGACCAAGTCACAGCCGCGTAGCTTGCTGTCGATGGCGAGATTGAAGAGCGCCAAATCGCGATGGTTTTCTGCCAGTTCAAGTCGCACTCGGATCGCCCAGACGTGCTTTGGCTTCAGCGGTCGTTTCTGGCCAACGATACGTCCTTTGTTCCAAGCGGGGCGCAAAGCGCGAATGGCAGGTAAGTTTGGTGTTTCCATGACTGATCCTCCGATCCGCCATGCCCTCCCACAACGACAACCCGACGTTGACCACGCCATCATATTACAAAATGCTGCGCTGCCTCCGAGGTCTGCAATGAGCCCATAGCAGACAGGTTGATTTTGTGCTGCGTGCGCATGCAGCAGGGCAATTCAACGCTTGCAGAATTTCTAATATTGCGATGCACCGCGAAAATCGGCCATCCAGGTAGAGCGCAGCAAGGAACCGATAGCCGATGATCGAACTGGGGGATTAAGCTCGGTCAACCTAGGAAATCTGTCGCAATCTGTCATTCATGGCCTGGAACCCCCTTTTACCTGAACGCACCTAGGTTCACGACGACTTCCCCAGGCTGCATGGACCGCAACAACTGCTTGGCAGGTATGATTTGCTCGGTTGACGGCAAGAACTCTGCAATGGCCTGTGCCAGTTGTTGATCTGACGCATACCCGTAGCTGACATAGAAATTGTCAGATTGTTTGGAAACGTCGTCAGTGATTTGAACCCAGTAACCCGCTTGGCGCAGCGAAGAGGCAAAGACGCTTGCGGCATCTTCCATAGATTTCACTGCTGGATCGGAAAAGAGCGTAATTCTGCCGCGTGGCGGCTCAATAACTTGGTTGCTGGACCAATCAGCTGCGGCATAGTCTGTATCGTCATTTGCCAAGTTCACGACCCGCCAGATTGCGTGTTCGGTCGGCAAATCACTCATCTCGAGAATTCCAGAAGCAACCGTCTTTACCGATAGTGTGGGTGCGCCATAGTTTTCGCCACCGCTCGGCGCTTCAATCACCTCAACAAGATGCGTCGCGTTTGAATTCGGATCGGCGTTCCAAACGAGTTCGACGTGCGAGGTGCCAACTTCGTCAAACGTCACGTCGGGCGCTGCAAGGGTACGGGATGCAGTGACCTCCGCTAGGTCTTTTTGCGCAGCAGCAGGTACTGTTTGAGCGGCTTTCCCAAACCAATAGGCGGCTAACGCGGGACTGGGTGCAATCCCACCACCTGTTTCATAAAGTAAGCCTAGATTGTATTGCGCACGCCCATGATCGCGCAGCGCCGCACGCGTGTACCAGATTTGCGCTTCTTCGACGTCGCGTTCGCGCCCTAGTCCGGCGTCCAGCATAATGGCGACGTTAAACTGCGCCTCTGCCAAGCCAAGCGAGGCCGCCTGAAGGTACCAGTCAAACGCCACGTCAAAGTCGCGCTGTTGACCAAAGCCGCGGTCGGCGAGCGTGCCAAGGCCAAGCATAGCCTCAGCAGAGCCATCGGCCGCTTCGCTTAGCCAAAGTGCTTTGGCGGTTGCAAAGTCACGGCTGGCAAATGCTGACGCGGCGTCCCCCTGCGCCCAGCTTGTCGCTGGGAGCAAGGCAATGGAAACCGCGCATGAAAGGATGAAATTTTTCATTAGCGCCAGCTAATCTCAACAACGCGGTTTTCTTCTTCTGCGACCCCGTCAGGCGTTGCAACTTGAAGTTCGCTATTGCCGCGACCCAAAACCTGCAAACGTTCAATCGGAATACCACGATTTGTGAGCGCAGTTGCAACCGCTGTGGCGCGCTGGAGCGACAGCCCAAGGTTTGCAGCTGGATCACCGACTTTATCAGCACCACCGGCAACAATCATGACAAATGGATCACCCTCGCGGAACGTGCGCACAGCCCGGTCGAGTGTCGCGGCCTGGTCCGCACTGACAGACGCGCTTCCGGATGCAAAATAGACCTTCAGCCATGGCGCTTCTTCGGCTTCTTCAACAACCGGTGCGGCAGTCTGCAATGTCTCTTGGGCCATCAAAGTAGCGGATGAGGCGAAGAGACCAAGTGTCAGCATCAGTGATTTGATTGGCAGATTTTTCATGTTGTCTTTCCTTTTATGAAGTCTGGTGTTTGAGGTTGAAAAGTAGGTTTCACTGTCCGTCAGCGGGGGCAGAACCTGTGTCTTGTTTGGCAAGGATGACGTCGATTTTTGCGATATCATCGGCAGGTGCAAACCATGTCAAATCGACAAGATCTGCGTTGTAGATTGACGCCAAAGAAGCCGCAGCTGGTGCATCGCTGGCGCGGTAAAAGCGCACTTGGCTCGTTGTGACCTCAATCTGCGATTGTCGGATCGTGCTTTGGTACTGCCCCAACGAAATCATTAGTGCTTGAACATGTGCAGCGGCAATGTCGGATGACTGTACGTCAAACATGACCTGCCTAAACTGCGGAAAGGCCGCGGCGCATGAGCGACAGTCGAACGGCTCTGCCAACGAGGGGGAGTTCAATGCAGCAGGTACCAAAAATTCAGGCGTGGCGAAGACCTGACTGACGAGGTTTGGGGGGGCAACTTGCAGTGGCGCGGCAAGCAATTGTGGCGCGCGATCCAAGATTACAGGCTGCGGTGCACGCTCCGTCGTCAGTGTAGGCGGCGTTGGCTGAGGCAGCTCGCTCATCGTCATGGTGCTGCTGGGCGCTCGTGTCATAATCTGAGTTGCACGCTCCACATTGACAGCCGGTAGGCCAGTAAAGCCAGCAACTGGTGTTTGGACCAATCCAGTGACCGACATCTGCTCCAAGATGTTGCTCGATACGTTGCCAGAAACCTGAACCTGCTGAACCGTCAGAACCCCAACAGTCGCAAAGCCTGTAAAGGCGGCGCTAAAACATGCGGCAAGACGCAGCTCGCGAGATTTCTTCGCTTTTTTTGTTGCGCGTGTCTTTGCCTGCCATGTTCCCTGGTGATCGTGAACGACTGCCTCAGCAGTATGCCGCTCAGGTTTGCTACCTGTGGACAGACGTGTTCCACGCAGTCTGTATTTTTGCTTTCCGCGTGACGGATGACGCTTGAGAGGCATCGAAACCGCATTTGGCCAAATGGCAGTGCTCGCCACGTTTTCCCGAAGGCCAAACCAAGAGGCAAAATCAATATTTTCCGTCATCACCATTTTCGAACGGTCCCTCAATTTGCGCATTTCTTGTTGCGCGATAAAGAAGACACGACGCGGCAAAGAAAAAAGTTTCAAACCTTTTTGGATTATTTCTGAAGCGGTAAAAAAGCCCCCCAGCCGTCGCAGCTGAAGGGCCGTTACTCGTTAACAGGGACTGGCCAAACTAACCGATGAATTGCTGCTCGAGTGGAAACCTGCATGCATCGGGACAACACAGTGCGCTGGCCGGACACTGCGTATTCTTGAAAATCCTAGCCCAAGGTGCTTGCGTGACCATCAGTAAGCGCTGGTGCAGCAGTGAGAGCAAAGGTTGTTGTAAGTGAAAGTGCACGAAACATTGAGTCTACTTTTTTGACGTGATGGATGGATCCGCGTGAAGTGTTCAAACGCTAGGTTTTGAACACCAAGCTAACGCCATTGAGACAATGACGCTTGCCCGTTGGTTGTGGTCCGTCGTCAAAGATGTGTCCCAAATGTGATCCGCACCGTCGGCAGTGCGCTTCTGTCCGGCTTGCAAACAGCGAATTGTCTGGGCGTGTTCCGATAGCGTCTGGCAATGCGTCCCAAAAGCTGGGCCAACCTGTGCCGCTGTCGTATTTTTGTGCAGACCCGTAAAGCGGCAGATCACACCCTTTACAGTGATATGTGCCCGCGCGCGTTTCTTTGTCCAAAGGGCTGCTGAATGGACGCTCTGTTGCCTCTTCGCGCATCACTTCAAATTCGATCTGTGTCAGCATCGCACGCCATTCGGCCTCAGTGCGGGTGATCTCGAATGATCCGGTCACGCCAAAGGCACGTGTGCCAGCGAGTGCGATCAGACCTGTGAGCAAAGTACGATCGCCCACGTGGGAACAAAGACGATCGTGTGCTCGCCCTTGCCATAAATCTCG
>CBDTYC010000119.1:0-7791 GCA_965364495.1 uncultured Yoonia sp.
ATTTGAAGTCACCCGCACAGAGGCAGAATGGCGGGCGATGCTGACCGACCTGCAGTACCGCGTGATGCGCGAAGAAGCGACCGAGAGGTCAGGCACTTCGCCGCTGGACAAGAACTATGCCGAAGGCACCTATTTTTGCCGCGGCTGCGATTTGCCGCTTTATCCGTCAGAGACAAAATACGACAGCGGCACCGGCTGGCCCAGCTTTTACGATAGCCTGCCAAATGCAGTCGCGACAAAGCTTGACCGCAAGCTGTTGAGCGTGCGGACAGAAGTGCATTGCCGCCGTTGCGGCAGCCATTTGGGGCATATTTTTAACGACGGACCGCAGCCGACTGGCAAGCGGCATTGCCTGAACGGGGCCAGCCTGATTTTTCGCGCGTAACCTCAGGACCGGTTAGGGTGCGCCTCCGGGTGAATTGCGAGGGAGCCATTGCGCGCGCTGTGGTTCCCCGTCCTGACTGACCAGTATTCCTGCCAAAGACGTCGCATCAGGGCGGGGGTATCAACTCTGGTTGATTGTGCGCGGAAATCTGCCGAATTTTCTTGTTGGAATGATCGGAATGTGGCAGATTTGTGGAGAAATTAAGTCTATTACCGTGACGCCTCGTGCATTCATATTTCTTCACGTACGCGCGCCACGCCAGTTTGTGAGTTTGGAGGTACGCGATGTACGCGCAGTTGGAAGAGTCTGAAAACACGCATACGGCCAGAAAGTTCCCGGTAGGTGCCTATCTTGCCGTGGTGCTTGTGTCGATCTTCATCACGATAATCGTTATGGCAGGTGTCGAGGGCGAGGCAGCAATTCCTGCTGAACCATCGCAATATGCGGCGTGGACCGTGTTTGCCGGTGCATTTGGCGGTGCGGCTGCACTTTTTGCAGGTCGCGGTTGGTTGGGTTTGCCAGGTGCAATCGGGCTTGCACGCGCAATCGTCGGAAGTTTCGCCGTCGCGCTTGTTGGTGCATCGATTGCTGGCGCTTTGATCTTGCCGATTTACGGGGCGTTTTATGCGCCTGTCATGTTGATGACCGAATTCGTAGAAAGACCCGTGCTTGCGGCACTCTGGATAGCTGTGTTGCTTGCTGCACATTACATGCTGATGCCGCGGACAGACCTGCAAGGCAGGAATTCACAGTTTTCAGACACCGCACTCAGTTCGCTGACGCAAGCGCAGTTCTATCGCCGCAAATAGGCTGTCATACGGCCGACAAGCACGATTGCTTGTCGGCTAAAATCCCAAAGAAAACTATGGTTTGTCGCGGAAGTTGCGGCTGACCTTGATCTGGTCCCAAGCCCAGACAACTTCTGACAATTGTTCTTCTTGGCTGCGGTCGCCGCCGTTGATGTCTGGATGTAGAACCTTGATCAGGGCTTTGTAGGCCTTGCGGATTTCCTGTTTTGACCAGTTGTCTTTGGCTTCCAGAATTTCGATCGCACGGCGTTCTGTCGGCGGCAATTTGCGCCCGGCCGCAGCACCACGGCCCGGATTGCGCGTAGCGTTCTCTCCTAGGACCTGATGCGGATCATCAACGCCCAGACGTGCCCATGCCCGCTCTTCCGTGCTGCGCTTGAATGGCTTTGTCGGGCGTTCCCAAACGCGGTCGCTGTCCATCTGTGCTGCCAGCTCGGCCTCTGATGTGGTGTCAAAGAAGTTCCATTTCAGATTATATTCGCGGACATGCTGCTGGCAGAACCACAGATAATCATCCAGGACATCTGGCGACTTGGGCGCGCGGTATTTACCCGCCTCGGAACAGCCTTCATGATCGCACACGCGCGTTGATGTCTCCGACTCACCAGACATGCCACGCCGACCGCGCGGGTTCTTTTTCTTGGAGCTCGACACGGACATGTCAAAACCAAATGGATCATCTTTCTTCATGGTGCGTCTCAGACCTTTTAGACTCGGAGAAGTAACTTTAAACTCTGCAGCCAGAGATAGAAGAGGGTGGACCCAAAATAATGGCACTTGAGACAGAAATTCGTCAGGCTTTAGGGTCTTTGGCCCCTGCGCATCTGGATGTAATCAACGAAAGTGCGTTGCACAGTGGGCATGCGGGCGATGATGGGTCAGGCGAAAGTCATTGGCGCATCGTCATCAAAGCATCCGGTTTGGACGATATGTCGCGTATCGCGCGGCACCGCGCCATTCACGCAGCCTTGGGCAAGGACATCATTGGCCGCATTCACGCGCTGGCAATTGATATTCAGTAACTATTGCGCCGCGACATCCGCATCCGGCTTTTTGTCGGGGCGGGGCGTTTCGGGATCTTCCAGAACCAGTTTTTCGGGACTTGGTTCAGGTTTGACTTTGGGTGCTACAAGCTTTGGCGGTTCCGGCACTAGCAGGGCAGGTGCGCCCGCAGATTTGACACGGCGAAAAACAAGCATGTTCTGGAAGACGGTTGTCTTGCTCATCAAGCCTTCGCGCTGTTCGCTGGGCAGCGTATCCGCCCGCAGATATTCCCATCCGTCGGCGGCCAGATCGTTCATCGCGGTTTGCAGGGCATTGGCAAAGCGGTCTTCGGCTGTTTTCAGCCCCTTGGCTTTCAGTCCACGCGCGGGCGCTGGAACGACTTTGTATTCGTAGGCCATGACGCCCCCCTGTTTCCACCCGAACGCATGTATCAAATATTGATCAATGCCGCTATCTTTTTAACGTATTTGCGAAAGACGCCGCTTCAAAGGCCAAGTTTGTCGGCAACCATCTGGTTGACGGCTGCAGGGTTCGCCTTGCCGCCCGTGGATTTCATCACCTGACCAACAAACCAGCCAACCAGTTTCGGGTTGGCCTTCGCCTTTTCGACCTGCGCCGGATTTGCCGCGATGATTTCGTCAACTGCAGCCTCGATTGCGCCGGTATCCGTGACCTGCTTCATGCCTTCGGTTTCGACGATCTCTGCGGGGTTGCGACCGGTGGTGTAGCAGATTTCAAATACATCTTTAGCGATTTTGCCGTTGATGTCGCCTGCTTTGATCAGGCCGATCAAATCGCCAAGTTGTTCAGCAGTGACAGGGCTGTCCTCGATGTTGTGGTCTTCTTTCTTCAGGCGACCGAAAAGTTCATTGATGACCCAGTTCGCGGCCAGTTTGCCGTCGCGACCTTCGGCAACTTTTTCAAAATACGCTGCATTCACGACTTCGGCAGTCAGTACTGATGCATCATAGTCCGACAGGCCGAAGTCACTGATAAAGCGCGCCTTCTTGTGATCAGGTAGCTCTGGCAGAGAGGCTTTTATCTCATCAACCCAAGACTGCTCGATCTCGAGGGGCAGCAGGTCTGGATCGGGGAAGTAGCGGTAATCATGCGCCTCTTCCTTGGACCGCATTGAGCGTGTTTCGTTCTTGTCCGGATCATACAGCCGTGTTTCCTGCACGACCTCTTTCCCGTCCTCGATCAAGGCGATCTGTCTGCGGGCCTCGTAATCAATTGCCAGCTGGATAAACCGCATCGAGTTCATGTTCTTGATCTCGCAACGGGTGCCCAGATGACCGAAATCCTGAGTAGCCTGGTATTTCTCGTAATCACCCGGACGGCAGACCGAAACGTTGACGTCTGCGCGCAGGTTGCCGTTTTGCATGTTGCCGTCGCACGTGCCCAGATACCGTAATATCTGGCGCAATTTGACGACATATGCTGCAGCTTCTTCGGGGCCGCGAATGTCGGGGCGGCTGACGATTTCCATCAAGGCAACGCCGGTGCGGTTCAGGTCGACGAAGGACATGTTGGGGTCCATGTCGTGAATTGATTTGCCCGCGTCCTGTTCAAGGTGAATCCGTTCAATGCGGACATTGCGCGCCTCGCCATTGCCCATTTCAACCAGCACTTCGCCTTCGCCCACGATCGGGTGATAGAGTTGCGAAATCTGATAGCCTTGCGGCAAGTCGGGATAGAAATAGTTCTTGCGGTCAAAGGCAGAGAACAGATTGATCTGGGCGTTTAACCCAAGGCCGGTTTTCACGGCCTGTGCAATGCAACCTTCGTTTATCACGGGCAACATGCCGGGCATGCCCGCGTCCACAAAGGCCACGTTGCTGTTTGGCTCTGCGCCAAAACGCGTTGATGCGCCAGAGAACAGTTTGGCGTTCGTGGCCACCTGCGCGTGGACCTCAAGGCCAATCACCAGCTCCCAGTCGCTGGTCGCACCTGCGATGACTTTCGGGGCGGGGCTTGTGTAAGTGAGGTCGAGCATCAGGCGCTTCCTTTTGTCTGCGTTGCCTTCGTTTAAAAGAAGGCGCAGGCAGCTTCAAGTCGCCAATAAGGTGCTAGTCCGCTGGTGCTGGCCACATTCGCTTGCGCGATGCGGCCACCAGATTCACGGTTGGCGCATCCCTACCGCCAAGCGCCAGCGTCGCCTTGCGCAACATTGCGATACCGTCATCGGAATTCTGCGGTATCGCCGCTGCCGAAATCGGCTCGCCCACTGTTATCGCAAAGGGCTGTCGGGCCTTGTTCAGTGTCTCGTGAAACAGTGTGATGTCGCGCAGTGTTGGGTGGATCTTGTCGAAAAGGTAAAACAGGGCAGAGTTGCGCGCCTGAATGTTCACAGGGACCACGGACAAATCGAATTTGCGCGCCAGCATCGCCGCAGAAGCCATCCATGGCCGTTCGTACAAACGCAATCCGCAACGTTTCGCCAGCCGACCTGACGGAAAGATCACACCTAGCCGTCCATCGTGGGTTGCTTGCCGGATATAGGCCATCGTTTCGCGGGTCTTGGCGTGGCTGCGTAATTCCGTACGCCATTCGACGGGGGCGATCATGTCTTCCATCTGGGGAAAGACACGCAGGATGTCACGGTTAGCAAAGAAATAGGCGTCCGGCCGTGCTTTTGCGATCAGGTGATGCAGGATGATGCCATCAGCAATGCCCGTCGGGTGATTGGCAACGATCAGCGCAGGGCCATGCCCCGGGATATTCCCCAAGCCGCGCGCATCAACCAGTTTTGCCAGCTGTTCAGCCATTGTCGCCATGATCTGCGCCGAGGGCGCATCAACCAGCTGTCCGGCAATCTTGATCGTGGCATCGTAGCCAAGCAAACGATGCAGGCAGCGTTTTGCCAACCGTGTGCCAATGCGGTCTTTGTATAGCCATGGCGCGCGTTCGGCGATCAGGGGGTCAATGCGATGTTCCATCGTTTATTCATGTACAACCACACGTAACGAAAAAGCGACAATTTCAAAAATAGTTCCTAAAAATACACCTTTATTCTAACACGCTTTAGCCCAAAATACGAGTCACCATCTCTTGTGTATCGCGCGATAGATTTGGTGTTTGCGCGATCTGTTCCAGCGCGGATATCATCTTGGCCTGCCGCCCTGCATCATATCGTTTCCACGTATCAAAAGCCGAGGACATCCGCGCAGTCGTCTGCGGATTGATCGCATCAAGTTTGATCAACCAGTCCGCCAAAAGCGCATAGGACGCTCCGGATGCATGATGGAAACCTGCTGTGTTGGCTCTAAGCCCACCAAAGACTGCGCGAAAGCGGTTCGGGTTCTTGATGTCGAACGCAGGGTGCCGGGTTAGTTTGGTTGCAGTGTCGGCGGCTGCTTCGGGTGCTGCAAGGCTGACCTGCAAACCGAACCACTTGTCCATAACAAGACGATCATGTTGCCATTGGTCCTCGAAGGCTGCCAGTTCCGTTTGCCCCTTGGATATCATCAGCAATGCGCGCAACGCGCCCAGTTGCTGGGTCATATTATCGCCCGTGGCAAACTGTTGCGTGGCCTGCTTTCCCCCGTCCAGCTTGCTGATCAGCGAAAGGGCGGCATTGCCAAGCGCGCGTTTGCCTGCGGATCGGGCGTCAGGCGTGTAAGGCCCCGTCACCACCATCTGCGCATAAATGCGCGGTAGGGCATCTTGCAGGTGCTGTGCGATGTGAAGCTTCAATGTCTCATGCGTTTGGTTGATCACGGTCGGGTCGGGCGTCCCGCCTGCCGCAAAAATTTCCTGTGCGGTGTCCTCTTCGGTCGGCAGGCGTAGCAGCAAAGCCCGAAATGCTGGATCAAGGCTCTCGTCGCGTAGCACGGCGGCTAGCCCGTCCAAGTACGCCGACGCAGGGGCGGCTTGATTGGTTGCCATATCGACCAGCAAATTCTGGGCCAGAATGCGCCCGGCCTCCCATTTGTTGAACGGATCGGTATCATGCGCCAGAAGCAATGCACGTGCTTTGTTAGACACATCGTGTTGCAGTATCACAGGGGCAGAGAAGCCACGCAGAATTGACGGGACGGGCTTTGTTGCGAGGTCCGCAAAGGTGAAGGTCTGCGCCTCCTGCGATAACTCAAGAACTTCCGTCGGCCTGACCTCGACGCCTTGTTCATCAAGCAACCCGAGAGCAATCGGGATCAAGAGCGGTTCCTTGCGGTCCTGACCGGGGGTAGGGGGCGTGTCTTGGCGCAAGTGCAGTTGATATGTGCCATCCGTGAAACTGTCGCTGACAGTTACGCGCGGCGTGCCTGCTTGACTGTACCATTTCGCAAACTGGCGCAAATCACGCCCTGTGGCGTCGGTGAATACCTGCAACCAGTCCTCGATTGTGGCGGCGTCACCGTCGTGGCGGTCGAAATAGAGGTCAAGCGCACGCGCATATGCCGCGTCGCCGACAAGACGTTTGAGCATGCCGATAATCTCGGCCCCTTTCTCGTACACGGTGGCGGTGTAGAAATTGTTGATCTCGACAAAGCTGTCAGGCCGGACAGGGTGGGCCAACGGGCCAGCATCTTCGCGGAACTGGTGGGCGCGCAGCACAACCGCGTCGTCAATGCGTTTGACCGCATGGCTGCGCAGGTCACCGGTGAATTGCTGGTCGCGAAAGACGGTCAGCCCTTCCTTCAGGCACAGCTGAAACCAGTCGCGGCAGGTGATCCGGTTGCCGGTCCAGTTGTGGAAATATTCGTGTGCGATGATCGCTTCGATTCTTTCAAAGTCGGCGTCAGTCGCGGTTTCGGCAGACGCGAGCACCGCCGAGGCGTTGAAAACATTCAACCCCTTGTTTTCCATGGCCCCCATGTTGAAATCATTGACGGCCACGACATTGAAGATATCCAGATCATATTCGCGGCCATAGACATCTTCGTCCCATTTCATCGACGCTTTCAAGGCGCCCATGCCAAAGGCGCATTTCGCCTCATCGGGTCCGGGGCGGACCCAGATGTTCAGGTCGACAAGCTTTCCTGATTGCGTTGTAAATGTGTCAGAGTGGGCAACCAGATCGCCAGCGACCAATGCAAAGAGATACGCAGGTTTTGGCCATGGATCGTGCCATTCGGCCCAGCCTTGTCCCGCGCTTGTCGGGTTTCCGTTGGACAGCAAGACGGGCATATCTCCCTCGACCCGTACCGTGAAGACAGACATGACATCAGGCCGGTCCGGGTAGTAGGTGATCTTGCGAAATCCTTCGGCCTCGCACTGTGTGCAATACATGCCGTTCGACATGTAAAGCCCCTCAAGGGCAGTGTTTGCTGACGGGTTAATTTCAACTTCGGCCTCCCAAACGAAAGCTTTCTTTGGTGGGCTGGCGGTCAGCAGGCCGCCCTTCTGATGCGGTTTCCAATCTTGCCCGTCGATGCTCGCCCGGATCAGCGTGAGCCCTTCGCCATGCAGTTCGAGCGGTCCGCCCGGTGCGGCAGGGTTTTCGCGAAAGGCAATGCGCGAAATAACCCGCGTTTTGGTTGGATGCAGCTGAAACGTCAAATGTACGCTATCCACCAGATAGGCGGGCGGGGTGTAGTCGGCCAGATGGATCGTTTGTGGCACAGCATCTTTCATAGGGGGGGTCCTTTG
>CBDTYC010000120.1:0-7745 GCA_965364495.1 uncultured Yoonia sp.
GGAATATCTCTTTCCCGCCGTTCTTTGTTGGGACTTCGACAACAATACGCTTGCTATGCCCGTCGATTGTGTTGACGCGGTTGACCTGTCCAGAGCGCAGCGGGAGGTCTGCAAACAGATCCTCGCGTTGTCGCCGTTGATCACCAACCAACATGCGCATCGCCGCGTTCATCTTGATGACTTGGCCCATTGCCGAGATTTGCGCACGTGGCAGCTGATCTTGCGTTGCACGCACCGCCTTGCCCGCACCAAATTCATTCAGATCGTCGAGCCACCACAATTGGCAATCTGGCCCCATCACAAGCACACGCATGCGGAAGTGACCACTGCGGGTCACAATGTCTTCGGACCCTGCCCCACTCTGGCGGGCCTGACGGACCAGATTGATCAGAATACTGGCCGGATTTGCCAGAATATGCCCGAACACATTCTCAAGCGACTTGCCAACGATGTCATTGAACTGTGCGAGTCCATGCGCATTGGCATAGCGGACCGTTCCAGCAGCATCGGTGACAAACCCTGCCCCGAGTTCATTGGCCATGAAATGATTGGCCCATTGTCGTTGGCGGTGCGCTGTTCGCTTGTCAAGCAATCGCAGACTGCCGATACTGGCCGCGACAAGACCCAGCACACCACCGCAGATCAACAGCCCCAGCTGCAAAGCAGCAACCGGCATCGCGAAGGTGAGTATCAGGCAAAGCATACCCGCGACAAAGACATGGCGTGCAGACGGCAATTCATCAGGCACAAATGCCACGCGCATCGCAGGAAACTGATTTCGGGGCACTCGACCACCTCATTGCAACTGAAGGCGGTAGAACACAGAGCAGTTAACCAACCATTAAGGTCAATTTAGCAGGTAATGTCTGCAATCATAGATTGTATTACACTTTGTGCAAAATACACAGATAGAACCCGTCACCATCGGCATCAGGCAACAATTGAAACTGTGAATCAATGCGCCATTGGCAGTTTGCAGTCAAAAAACGGGCGATTGTGCCGGAATTTTCACCGTTTAACACCGAACATGTCGCATAGACCAAACGCCCTTGATCCGCGACCAACGGTGCGGCCGCTTCCAGAACTGCATCCTGTGATTGCATCAAGGCTTCTAGACGCTCTGCCGTTAACCGCCATTTCGCATCCGGGGCACGACGCCATGTGCCTGCCCCACTACAAGGCGCGTCGCAAAAGACGATGTCAAATGGCCCGCTCGCAGACGTCTCTGACGCAGAGAGCGTCCTGATCTGAACACCGGCACGCGTGGCCCGTTCGGGCAGATCACGCATCCGCCCCGCGTCGATGTCATGTGCAAAAACCTGCGTGTCCGGCAATGCGGCAAACCCAAGGGCCTTGCCGCCGCCGCCCGCACAATAATCGAGGATGCGCGCTCCATCGGGTATCGCAACTGCGTTGATTGCGCATTGCGATGCTGCATCCTGCAACTCGACCAGACCATTCTGATAGGCAGTCGCCGTTTTGACGCGCCGCGGATTCTCTATCACACGCAAGCACCTTGGAACGGTGGGATGGGGCCTTGTCACGATACCGTCCTGCGCCAACTGGTCCATTGCGTCGGCGACTGTTCCAAGGCGCTGGTTGACACGCAAGAACACATCAGCGCGGCCTTGCTGGGCCAATGCGGCTGACTGCGCGTCCGGCCCCAAGCTGTCTTGCCACAAAGGCCAAAGCCAGTCGGGCACATCGCAAGCGGCAGCTGGTGTAAGATCAAGTTCTGCTGATAGCGCCGCGCGTTCGTCATCACGCAGTGGTGCTGGTGCGTGGCCTTGGCCATTGAACAGATCGTCGATCTGCCAACCTTCACGTTTGGCCAAGCGCTGCATAAGGCTGCGCCCGTCCCCCGCGCCCAAAGACCGCCGCGCGCGCAGCACGTCAAAAACATGATCGCGGACAGCCGCCCGGTCCTTGGATCCGGCAAAGCGGCTGCCTCGCGCCCAAGCCGTCAAGGCCTGTTCGGCGGCCGCCCCCTCGTTGATCTGATCCAGCACCGCAATCGCGGCAGCAACACGCGCGCCAGGGGTCATATCGTCTATCCGATGCGGTAGTTGGGGCTTTCGCGGGTGATCTGCACGTCATGAACGTGACTTTCCCGCAGACCTGCACCGGTGATTTTCACGAAAGAACAATTGGTACGCATTTCATCAATAGTCGCGCAGCCAGTGTAGCCCATCGCGGCGCGTAGACCGCCGACAAGCTGGTGCACGACTGCATGTGCGGACCCTTTGTAAGGCACTTGCCCTTCGATTCCTTCGGGAACCAGCTTGTCACTGGCCGCCTCTTTCTGGAAATAGCGGTCGGCCGATCCGCTTGCCATAGCACCCAGACTGCCCATTCCTCGGTAGGATTTGAAGGACCGGCCCTGGTACAAGATCACCTCACCCGGGCTTTCGTCCGTTCCGGCAATCATCGACCCGACCATCGCACAGGATGCGCCTGCGGCAATTGCCTTGGCAAAGTCACCCGAAAACTTGATGCCACCGTCCGCGATGACAGGCACATCACCAGCGCCAGCGGCGCTATCCATGATAGCAGTCAACTGCGGCACGCCGACACCGGCGACCATACGTGTCGTGCAGATCGAACCCGGACCAATGCCGACTTTGACCGCGTCCGCACCTGCGCCGATCAACGCCTTTGCGGCCTCGCCGGTGGCAATGTTGCCGGCAACGATCTGAATTTTGCTCGACAACATCTTTGCGCGCTCGACAGCCTTGGCGACGCCTTCGGAATGACCATGCGCTGTGTCGATCACGACCAGATCAACGCCAGCCTCGACAAGAGCTTGGGTCCGTTCAAACCCTGCGTCCCCGACGCCAGAGGCGGCAGCAACCCGCAAACGTCCCAAATCATCCTTGCAGGCGATCGGATTCAAGACCGCCTGTTCGCTGTCTTTCAGCGTCAGTAGCCCCGTCAGTTTGCCCTTGGCATCTGTGATCAGCAGCTTTTCGATCCGGCGCGCCTGCATCAAAGAGCGGGCTTCGTCCAGATCGGCAGGCTCTTGCAGCATGGCCAGATTGGTTGTTGTCATCATCACCCCGATGGGTGTCTTGTCATCCGCTGCAAACCGCATGTCACGGTTAGTGACAATGCCAACCACGCGCCCGTCGTCACCGACGACAGGAAAACCGGTGATCCGGTAGCGTTCCATCAGGGCTTTGGCGTCAGCCAGCGTCTGCTCCGGGCGCAGGGTTACAGGATTATAGACCGTGCCGGACACAAAGCGTTTGACGCGGCGCACCTCTTTGGCCTGCTGTTCGATATTCAGGTTTTTGTGGATCACCCCGATGCCACCGGCTTGTGCCATCGCAATTGCCATGCGGCTTTCGGTGACCGTATCCATCGCGCTGGACAAAAGCGGAATGTTCATACTGATCGCATTTGTTACTTTTGTAGCCGTATCAGCCGTCGAAGGCAGTACCGAGGACGCCCCCGGCACCAGCAAAACATCATCAAAAGTGAGCGCCTCGCGAATCTCCATCAACCAGTCTCCTTGGGTGGTATCGTTGGCACGTCGCTATCGCATGGTTATGTCACAATCGAAAGCCAAAAGTGGCAATCAATTGACTTGTGATGCGCGACAATACCAACCAAAGGTATTTGATGACGGATAACGACACCAAAAACACAAAATGGGGGCCATGGTTTGCGCGAATAATCGTGCGACTGGTCGTGGTTTTGGTATTTGTCGCCGTGGTCAAGTTCGGCATTGATTTTTTATTCGCCAAATTCGCGCTGTTTGAAAGCGACGCAAGTGCGCGCGCGATGACGGGCCTGCTGGTCATAGTCATGCTGGGTTATGCGTTATTGCTTGCAATTCCTTTCGTGCCCGGCGTCGAAATCGGGGTCGCCGTGTTAATGCTGGAAGGCGCAAAAGCTGCCCCTATGGTCTATGGGGCAACTGTGACCGGCCTGTTCTTGGCATTCTGCATTGGCCAATATGTGCCGCTGACGCGACTGATTGGCCTTTGCAACGATCTGTCGCTGAAACGCGTTGCGCAGATGCTGGAGCGTATTTCGTCGACACCGCGCGAAGACCGGCTGGACACCTTGCACACCCGTCTGCCACGCCCGCTGGTTCCGGTGCTTGTGCGCTACCGGTATGTAACGCTAGGGCTTGCGATCAACTTGCCCGGGAATATCGGGTTGGGTGGCGGCGGCGGCATCATGATAGCCGGAGGGCTCAGCCGATTGTTCCACACAGGCTATGCATTCCTGACCATTGCGCTGGCGACTTTGCCTGTGCCGTTATCCGTTTGGTTGTGGGGCAAGGAATTCCTGCAATAACTCCGCAATGTTATGCCGCTGCGCATATTTATTATGACGGATACGGGCCTTCCATATACCGCCACAAAAGCTACATTCGCCCAAAGCAGCAAAAAGGCGCACATAATGTCCAACGACCCTCTTGTGATCTTTACCCCATCCGGCAAACGCGGGAACTTTCCGGTTGGCACGCCCGTGCTAACGGCTGCGCGGCAATTGGGGGTGGATCTGGACTCGGTGTGTGGTGGACGCGGAATTTGCTCGAAGTGCCAGATCACCCCCTCTTACGGTGAATTTTCCAAGCATGGCGTGACGGTCGCCGACACCGCCCTGTCCGAATGGAACAGTGTCGAGCAACGTTATGACGACAAGCGCGGCCTCAAAAAAGGCCGCAGGTTGGGCTGCCAAGCCACCATCCAGAGCGATATTGTCATCGACGTGCCTGCCGAAAGCCAAGTTCACAAGCAAGTCGTGCGCAAGCGTGCCGAAGCCCGCGAAATCACGATGAACCCGTCGACCAAGCTCTACTATGTCGAAGTCACCTTACCCGACAGGCACGACCCGTCCGGCGATTTGGAACGCCTTACCGCAGCATTGACCCGCTATTGGAACCTGCCTCGGCTAGAGGCGGATTTGACTGTTTTGAAGTCGCTTCAATCGGCACTGCGCAAAGGCGCGTGGAAAGTCACAGTTGCCGTCCATTCGGGCGATGCGGTCTTTAGTCCGCGGATCATCCATGTGTGGCCGGGATTCTACGAGGGCACAATTTACGGATTGGCCGTTGATCTGGGGTCTACCACGATCGCTGCACACCTGTGTGATCTGCAGTCGGGCGAGGTGGTTGCGTCGTCCGGTATCATGAACCCCCAAATCCGCTTTGGTGAAGACCTGATGAGCCGCGTGAGCTATGGCATGATGAACCCGACCGGCGCGGATGAAATGACGCTTGCGGTGCGCGAAGGAATGAACGCCCTGTTCGTCCAGATCGCGGCTGAAGCCGAAATTGATCGGGGGCTGATCGTCGATGCCGTTTTCGTCTGCAATCCGGTTATGCATCACCTTTTCCTGGGCATTGACCCATATGAACTCGGCCAGGCCCCTTTTGCCTTGGCAACATCCGAAGCGATATCGCTGCGCGCTACCGAACTGGATTTGAACCTGCATCCCGCGTCCCGCGTCTATCTGCTGCCTTGCATCGCGGGTCACGTCGGCGCGGATGCCGCTGCGGTCGCACTGTCAGAGGCACCAGACAAGTCCGAAGACCTTGTGCTGATCGTCGACGTGGGGACCAACGCAGAAATCCTGCTGGGCAACAAAGAAAAGGTGCTTGCCTGTTCGTCCCCGACCGGCCCTGCCTTTGAGGGGGCGCAAATTTCCTCTGGCCAACGTGCGGCACCCGGTGCGATTGAACATGTCGAAATTGACCCTGTGACCAAACTCCCCCGTTTTCAGGTGATCGGGTCCGAGGTTTGGTCAGATCAGGAAGGCTTTGACGCTGAGATTGCGCAATCCGGAATAACAGGCATTTGTGGATCTGGCATCATCGAAGTTGTCGCCGAAATGCGGATGGCCGGCATCGTGGACGGTCCCGGGTTGATCGGCTCTGCCGAACAGACAGGCTCTCCCAACTGCTTTCAAGACGGGCGGACGAATTCCTATCTGCTTTATGACGGTACAGCGAACGGCGGCCCCAAGATCACAGTTACAAACACCGATATCCGCCAGATTCAGATGGCAAAGGCGGCACTCTACTCTGGTGCGCGGCTATTGATGGACAAGTTCGGCGTGGACAAAGTTGACCGTGTCGTTCTGGCGGGGGCATTTGGCGCACATATCAGCCCCAAACACGCGATGGTTCTGGGAATGATCCCCGATGCACCCCTGAACAAAGTGACAAGCGCGGGCAACGCTGCGGGAACTGGTGCGCGGATTGCATTGCTCAATACGGATGCGCGCCGCGAGATAGAACAGACAGTTCACAGCATCCATAAAATCGAAACCGCGATTGAACCGCGGTTTCAAGAACACTTTGTCAACGCCTCCAACATCCCCAACGCGGTCGAACCTTTCCCGATCCTGAACAGCATCGTCGTGCTGCCTGATGTGAACCATAACACAGGCGGCGGTGGCGGCGACGGCGGGCGGAGGCGCAGGCGGACCCGATAAATTGATAGCACACTCCCCCTCTCGTGATGCAACTCTGGACCTGCTGCGTAGTTTGTCCATCATGTCAGTGATCCTATTTCACGTGATTCACGGGATCATGCGGTTCGCCCCGAAAGAAGATATCCCGCATATCATTGGCCGTATTCCCGTGTGGATGAATTTCGGCTGGCAACCGCTGGGCGTGGACGTGATTTTTGTTGTGTCCGCATACCTACTGACATTGCATTTGCTGCAGGAACTCCGAGAGGTCGGGACCATCGACCTGAAGTCCTATTATATCCGGCGGGTGTCGCGGATTGTCCCGCTGTACTACCTTGCCATTGTCATTTTTGCGCTGGCACAGGGGGACGATCTTGGCGATGTAGCGCTGGCATTCCTATTCATTGAATTCCTGCTGACAGGCAGGGCAATCGTTCCGGTCGGCTGGTCGATGGAGTTGATGATGCTGGTCTACATCGCTTTGCCTGCGGTCGCCTGGGGCCTATACCACGCGCGAAGGCCGTTTTTGTGGCTGGGACTTGCAGTTGCAGGCAGCATCGCAATTCGGATCATCCCGCTTTGGGGTGAACCTGCGGTCGCCACGACGCTCTTTACGCACTTGCTCGAACGCGAGGGTGTCATGCCGCAAGCCAATGCGCTTTACTTCGCGCCTTGGTTCCGTGTGACCCCATTTCTTGTGGGTGCTGGCATCGCTGGTTTGATTGTATTGAAACCGCAGTTCTGCGCATCCGTCAGCGGCACGACCGCGCGACGCTTGGGCCTAATCGGCTGTGCTGCTGTCTTGTTGGTTTTCTCGATTTTCTTGCCGGTCCACGACGCATCCAGTTTCATATATAGGATTTCGGGGCCGGTTTTCTGGACACTCTATTGGACACTCAATATCGGTCTTTTTTCACTTGGAACGATGCTGATCATATTGGCCAGCCATGGACAAAAGACCCGCATTCCAGGGCCTTGGACAATGATTTCACGCAACATTATGGGCATTTACCTGTTTCACATGCCAATGATCGTCGTCGGCGCGATTTTGGTGTTTCAAACCGATGATCCGGCCGTTCTGGGATCGGCCAATATCTATCATGTGCTGGCAATCTTCCTGATCGCACTGGCCCTGAGCCTTGGCCTCGCCGCCGTACTGAACCGCTGGATCGAGGCACCGACGCAACGCGCCCTGCGGCGGCGTTTCCGCGTCTAACCCTCTTGACGCGGCGCAGGCGGCGTTCTACCTCAAATGCTGTGAGCGGGTATGGTGAAAAGGTATCACGAAAGCTTCCCAAGCTTCAGTTACGGGTTCG
>CBDTYC010000121.1:0-7736 GCA_965364495.1 uncultured Yoonia sp.
GTGCCTGTGAACCAGCTCTAGCCGGTCCGTCCGCGCGCCGCGACAATCACAACGTCCCCGCATAAAAACGCCGCCACTGTTCAACAATGGCGGCGTAAACTTTTGCGCATCAAGAACTCAGTTGGCGATGAAGGCACCATCAAAGTTATCCGCACCGGCACCCACTTCGCCAAAGGCAATGCCCCCGACGGCGGTCGGAACCTGACCCGGTGCCGCACCGAAGAATGCACCATCCAGCGCGATCGTCGTGTCATAGTCGGACCCGTCATTTTGAAGCGTGCCGGTCAAGTCGCCCGCGATCAAGTCAGCGTCGCCTGCACCAAGGCCGGGGATAATGCTGCCAAGCCCCAGGACAAGCGAACCGGTATAGGCGCCGTCGACTTCGTGCTGAAAGCCCGTCGCGCCACCAGTGATCGAGCCAGAGTCGTTGGGATCAAAGTCAACGTTCAGCGTCAACTCTCCGATGAAACCGTCACCGTCCATAAGACCGCCGATATAGCCTGTGTACTCGGCCGAACCGGTGTCTGGCAGATCGGTCATTTCGTCGGCAATCGGCGCGCCGGTATCAAGATCGACCAAGTTCTCTGCCATTGCAGTCGCTTCGGCGGTCAAAGTCGCAAAACTCTTGGGCGTTGTGCCACCTGGATCATTGTCGTTGTCATTTTTGTTACTGCTCGCACAGCCCGCAATCAGCGCGACCGTACCAACAAGCGCCATATTCTTCAGAATTCCAGTCATAGTGTTCGTCTCCTTTGTTCATTTCAGTGTGGCGGCCAGCGATTGTCGCGGGGGAAAGTCGCGCCAATGCCGACCACCACATGGATCGCTCTCGGTCGAGGGTGTGACCTAGGCCAAGGCGAAAGCGTCGATTGTCGGGTCAACGAAGTTGATGAAATCATCCTCGTTGATCTCGTCTTGTGTCACGCCGCGCAGGATCAAACTGTCACTGCCAAAGGAAACCTGAACCGAGCTGCTACCGCGATAATCGCTAAAGGTCAGATCGGCGTAGGTGATGCCGTCATCCAGCGCGATCACATCGACGCCGTCCTCGAAGTCGTAGACGATGTCTCTGGAGCCGCCGACGGCCAGAACGAATTCGTCCTCGCCTGCGCCACCAAAGATCCGGTCATATCCGGCACCGCCGTCAAGCACATCATCATCGCCAAGACCATAAAGGTAGTCGTTGCCGGCAAGTCCAAGGATGTAATCGGCTGCAGGTGTACCAACCAGAATTTCGCTGTCGGATGTGCCCAGTACCACATTGATCTCGGGTTCGACGGGCGGATCGACGGGGCCTTCGTCGTCATCATCCACTGCGGAACCCGGGGTCAGGGCCAGGAAGTCGGTCTCGAGGTCCAGTTTCTGGGTGACGTTCTCAAGGATAGCGACCTGTTCAAAGCCTTCGCCGATGACGGCGCCATCACGGTCGACAGAGATAACAAGGTCTCCGTCCACAACCTCTTGAAAGACGGTCGTGTCGAAGGTGTCATCATTGACGCCTAGCCCGATCAAGCCCAACACATCAACACCAACCGTAAAGTCGGTGATCGTGCTGCTTGTCAGCGCACCGCCATTTGATGACCCGTAGCTGACAACGAACAGATCGCCGCCTGCGCCGCCTGTCAGCGTGTTGCTGCCAAGCCCGACCAGATAGTCGGCGCCTTCGGTGCCGCTAAAGCTGTCACCGCGTGCAATGAACGGAATTTCTTCGTAGTTCATCAGCAGTTCGGCACTGTAGATCGTGGCAGGCTTGATGTCGCCTTTCACATAGATCGCCAGATCAAAGTCGATAGAGTAGTTCACGCCGTTGCCCGACACATCGCCGCCTTTGTTCTGCCAGCCTGCGCTGATCGACAAAGGTGACACTTCGGTTCCCCAATCCAGCAGATTGATCACCGTCTGGGTGTCGTCGCCGACTTCGTATTTCACTTCGTCTTTGGTCGGTGGTGGCGGATCGCTGGGATCTGTCGGGATCACGACAGAAGGCAGGTCCTGACCGTATTTGTCGGGCTGCAAACGCCAGCGTGGACCGGATGAACCGGGTGTTTCCGGGTCTGTATCCGCCTGAAACGGTTCGCGGTCCATGGTTGTGTACCAGGCAAGGGTAAAGCCTTCGCTGCCGTCCTCGGCGCCAATCGCGGCCAGATCACTGGCAGCCCATTCTGCGGCCAGTTTGCTGTCTTTCAGGATTGTTCCGGCCTCGAAAAGCGTGCCGTCACCTGAATAATAGTCATCGGTTGTCGCCCAGACCGTGCGACCGGTTTCGCCCTCGTAGTCCTCGATGATTTCATAGGTTGGCAACGTGCCGATCGCCGCCTCGTTTTCATAGTCCTCGGGGCGGATCTGGTCATTGGGGTTATTGGTCAGCGTATGCAGCATGACCAGTTCAGCTTCGGTGATCTGGTACAAGACACGCAGATCATCGTCCTCGTTGGCGACCTCCTGATAGGCGCTCCACTCGTCCGGCAGATCAAGCGTGGCTTCGACACGCACGTCATTGGGCTTTTTGATCGTGTTGCCCCAGCGGTAAAGCAGCTTGCCATCATCCTTGAGCGTGACCGAATAGTCGGTGCTTACGGCGATGTTCTGGTCAATCTCGGTCTCGTTGGGGGCCAGAACGTCCTTGATGTCGATGACACCGTCACCGTTGATATCGCCTGCCCCGCCTGGCTCTGCTTCCAGCAGACCAATCGCATCGCGCACCGAAATTCCGTCAAAGTCGCCACCGACGACAAACAGATTGTTATCAAGCGGATAAAGCGCGGGCGTTCCTTCGGCGGTAAGGGGTACAATCTCGCCTTCGTCGTCATAGTCGCCGTCGTTGTTCAGGTCCAAACCGGGCATAATCTGATCGGACAGGACATTTTGCATGACGACATAATGTTCCGTGCTTGCCTTGACGGTATTGCCGCCCAACCCAGACAACCATGTGCCATAGACCGCAGGGGTCTTGAATGTGTCCGTCGGCGCATCCGAGATCACAAGGCCGATGACCTCTTCGCCATCCGTTGCATTGCCAGCCCAGCCTTCGGCGTAATCGCCGTCGAGTTCTTTCTGCGCGGCATTTTCAAAGTCAGAGACATAAAAGCCGAATTCGCTGTCGATCGGATACAGCGTAACGCCGTCAGCATCCTTTTGGCCGCTGGCGCCGCTGTCATCATAGACCGTGGACGGATCGCCGATTGATCCAATCGTCAAACCGCCAAACGTCACAGTGATGTCATCAACACTGAAGGTGTGCGCGCTGCTCCAGCCGTTTTCGGGGTCCAGTTCGACGGTAATCGGATCGGGAAAGTTGGGGTCGTCTTCAAAGCTATATTCAAATGGCATTTTTTGGTCCCTTGTCGTTTTGGGTATTGCGGAAAAGTGGCCGTGCGCGGTGCTTTGTCGCGCTGTCAATTGTCACAAAATCAGCGACCACTAGCGGCGATCCCTGCCCCCCGTGACGCCCACTCGAATGCGGTAGACGGACAACGCGTCCCCGATAAATGGCGGACCGGCGTTTCCTCTATGCACCGGAAACTAGGGGCGTCCGGAAGTGGCAGATTGATCTTTGTCAAAGCTGCGCCGTTTTGCGAAAATACGCGTCGGACGCGGTCGTGACAGTGACCTTGCACCGGCAATCTGCGCGGCGGTGCAAGGTCATCCAGACAGGTCAACCGTTGTTATTCCGGTTGCGGTTCTCGTTCTGGTTCTGGTTCTGGTTGCCACCGTTGGGGTCATCGGGGTCAATCGGATCGTCCGGATCAACGACCACCGTGCCGGTGCCGTCATCCATTTCGGTCATCGTTTGGGCGACCGGCACCCCGCTAATGATGTCACACAATGGCAAATCGGCGCTGTATGTCTCGCCCACCGCGACATTTCCGGGACGGCACGACGGGTTGCCGAACTTGTCAAATGTGGGCTGTGCATAGATCACTTGCGTGACAGGCTCTGGCGCGGGCGTACAAGCACCAAGAAGTGTTATCATTCCGGCACCGAATGCCGCGAGGTATTTTGAATAAGTCATCATATGTCCTTTCAACCGCAGTTTTTCTGCTGACGCTCACAGACGTCATCGTGCCAAGCTAGCAGCGTGAAAAAGCGGGTGATTGACATCGCTCAATCGGTAGACAGGGCACATTGCTAGGTTTGAAAGGCCGCAAGCGGTCTTGGGGGAAGCATCTGAAATGACACCACAAATTGCCTTTGTCCTGATCTTGCTGGTGGCCGCGCTGATCGTACTGGCCAAAGAATTCCTGCCGATTGAACAAGTCGCCCTTTTGTTGGCGGCGACACTTGCAGCCAGCGGTATCCTCAGCCCGGACGCCGCCTTTCAGGGCTTTGCCAGCGAAACCGTCGTTATGCTGGCCTGCGTGATGGTGTTGTCGCGCAGATTGACGGATTCGGGCCTGCTGTCGCGGATTTCGTCACGGCTGCGCAACAGGGACGATCTGCGGCCCCGTTCCATGCTCGCGTCGCTGATGTCAGCCTCTGCCGGTCTGTCCAGCGTCATCACCAACACCAGCACGACCGCCGTGCTGATCCCCGTCGTCCTGGAGATTGCGCACCGGATCAAGGTGCATCCGGGGCGGTTTTTGATGCCTGTGGCCTTTGCCTCGATGATGGGCGGGTCGGCCACTTTGATCGGCACATCGACCAATCTGGCGGCAAGCGGTGTCCTGTCGCGCCTTGGTTTGGCACCGTTCGGTGTCTTTGAATTTGCACTGGTCGGGATCACGGTCAGCATCGCGGGGATCGGCATGCTGACGCTTTTGGGGCCGTGGCTGTTGCCTGACGGGCCCAAAGGGGACGGCAATGCATTTGCGGACACCAAGCAGTTCATGGCCACAATGATTGTTTCGCAGGATGCACGCAGCATCGGCAAAGCCCTAAGCGATCTTGGTCTTGATGTCCGTGGTGTGACCGCTTTGGCCGTCAGTCGCGAAGGCGGGCGCGTGGCCGCCCACCCGCGCCGCAAATTGCGCCAAGGCGATCAGATCATCCTGCGCGGCCCGTCCGAAGCGTTGATCAAGCTCGCCGCCGACCCGCAGCTGGGGCTGGATCTGGACAGCCCCGCACCGCACTCTGGCGCATCCGGCAGCATCCTGGCCGAAGCGATCCTGATGCCCGGCGCGCGCTGGCTGGGCCAAAGCCTGAACGCGGCCCGCGCCAGCCTTGCGCCGGATTTACGCATCGTTGCCTTGCATCGCAGCGGGCAAACACAGGCGGCACTGATTGGCCGGATGCGTCTGAAGACCGGCGATATCTTGTTGCTGCAAGGCCCGCGCGACCTGATCGACGTTCTTGACCGCGACCCCGATCTGTCGCTGTTGATGCCGCCGCAACCTGCCCCGCCGTCACGGCGCGAAGGCATCTATACGCTGATGGCGCTGCTTTTTGCCGTTATCGCGGGCACCTCTGGCCTGCTGCCATTCTCGGTCGCACTGTTGCTTGCGGTACTGGCGCTGGTCTCGTCGGGGCGATTTTCGTTGCGGGATATGTTCGGGATGATCAGTTGGCGCATCCTGATCCTGATCGGGGGCATGTCCAGTTTCGGGCTTGCGATGCAGACCTCTGGCACAGCCGCGTGGCTGGCGGGCAGTGTGCTGACGGCGCTTGGCGGTTTCGGTCCGCTGGTTGTCCTGTTGGGTTTGGGTGTGCTGACGATCCTGCTGACGCAGCCGATGTCGAACGCCGCCGCGGCACTGACCCTGCTGCCTGTCGCAATCGAGGTGGCACATCAACTGGGTGCTGACCCGCGCCCTTTTGCGGTAATGGTCACACTGTCGGCGTCACTTTCTTTTGTGGCCCCGTTCGAACCCGCATTGCTGCTGGTCTATGCCCCCGGACAATACAGTCTGCGTGATTTTCTGCGCGCAGGCATTCCTGTGACGCTTTTGTCTTTGGGTATTCTTCTGGTGATGATCCCGCTGTTGTGGCCGCTAGGAATCCCGCTGCGGTAAATGCGCAGTGATCTGCGCGACCAAGGTCGCAAGGTCCTGCCCCGCGTCCAGCCTGTGCCAATCAATCTCGCCTGTTTTCAGGCCATCCTGGCTGCGCGCAACGCGGGCATCCGCATCAGAGGCGTCCTTGCCACGGTGATCGACGCGGGCCACGCGCAGGGCCGTCGGGGCATCCAGCCAGATACCGGTAAAGGCACATCCGGCATCTTGCGCAATCTGTGCGGCCATGGCGCGTTCGTCAGGTGTGGCATGCACCGCATCAAGCACCACCGCCTGCCCCGCCGCCAAAGCCAGCCGCGCCTTGGCCCGCATGATCTGGTACACCTTTTCGCTGACCTCTGGCTTGTAGGCCTCTGCGGGCAGTTTTTCCAAAGGGGGCACGTGATAATATGCCTTGCGTTCCAGATCGCTGCGCAGATGCACAGCCCCCGGAAACCGGCCAACGCGGTGCGCGATTTCGCGCGCGACCGTTGTTTTTCCGCTGCCCGATAGCCCGCCAATCGCAACCAGTTGCGGCGCGCAGGGTTCAAGGAATGCCACCGCTTGCCGCAAGATTGCCTTTGCATCGGTCACCAGCGCGGGGGCATCGTTTCTGACGTTTGCCGTCTGCACATCAACCATCGCACGGATACCCGCACGGATCGCCAGATAAAGCGGAAGCGCCGACAGCCCCGCGTAGTGATCGTCGGCTTGACTGTGAAACAGATAGGCGTTCAGCACCATATTCGCCGCGGCACCCAGTTCTTGCAGGGACAAATCCATCAACAAGAACGCAAGGTCATAGAGCACATCACAAGTGCCCAGCCGTTCGTCGAATTCCAGCGCGTCAAAGGGCGTGGGCACATCTTGCCACATGACAATATTGCGCAAATGCAGATCACCGTGACAGCGGCGAACCCACCCCGCTTTGGTGCGGCTTTCCAACAGGGGCGCAACGCGGGCGAGTGCGGCATTGCAGGCAGTCAGGAACCTGTCGATCAACGCGCCGCCCAATTGGGCATGCATGTCCCCCATCACCCGCGCCAGTTCGTCGATGATTTCCTGAATAAGAACGCGGCCACTCTCGGGTTTGGACGGCGCGTTCAGATGATACTGCGCGATCGATTGCCCAAGATCACGCGCAAGCGCGGTGTCGATCAATCCACGCGCAGCCAATGCGGATAGTTCGGCCTCTGCCGGAAAACGCGTCATGCGCAGGACCCATTCCACGACTTGCCCGTCACCGTCCAACGCCAGCGTCCCGTCGGCCGCTTGCGTCAAGGCCACGACATCACGGTAAAGACCGGGTGCCGCATCAGCGTTCAAATCCAGCTCTCGGCACAGCATTTCCTTGCGCAAGGCAAGCGTCGAGAAATCCATATAATCGTATTTCACCGCCCGCTTGATCTTGAGCGCCTCGGATTCATGCAAGAAAACCAATGCCCCATGCGTTTGAATGACATCCTCGGCGACCGACGCACCGCTGGTTGCATGGGTTTTCAAGAACGCGACGGCGGCGTCTTGGTTTGTTTGTGTGGCTGTCATCGGCGTTCACTCCCGCCCGCTGTTCAACGTGGTGGGGGCAGTCTAGCGCGGTGCCACCCGCAGGATTGATCATTGTCAACTTGCCTGTGCCGCACGCCCCTAGATTGGCATCGGTTTTCAGCATGAAAGGCAGGCCGATGGCGGCAAATGGCATCGCTGGGTGGTTCGCGTCCATTGATCCGGTTTTGCAGGCATTGCTGGCGGGGATCTTCACGTGGGGCCTGACCGCAACGGGTGCTGCGACCGTTTTCTTTGCCAAAGATG
>CBDTYC010000122.1:0-7710 GCA_965364495.1 uncultured Yoonia sp.
CCGCAAAATGGACGCGAGCTTTGGCGAATAGATGCCCATGCACTTCGGCCTCTGTTTGGCTGGTCAACCACGCCTGAAAGTCTGGAAATACATCGTCAAAACCCTGCAATACAACGTAGGGCGCAGCCGCAACACCATTTTCGCGATCCGTACTTGGAAACCGGCTTTGCATATAGAGCCCCGGTCGCCCCAACGTGCGCCGTTCGACCGCGTGGGAAAACAGCCGATCAACGGTACCGGTATTGGGTTTTGCACCAGCTCTTTCAGGGTCATGTGGCAGCGGGAAGGTTTGAAAAAGTACGTCCGCATCACGCCATATCTTGCGCGCAACAAAACAGTCGGACCGCTGCAAAAGTTCGAGGTGATCATCAAAAAAGATATGCGGTTTGCCTTGGTAGTCGAATTTCGCAAGCGTCAAAGAGCGGCTTTCGACGTGACGCGCATGCAGACGCACAAGGCTTTGATAATAGCTTTCGTCAGGTATCCAGACAGAGCGAAAGTACATGTCAAAACTGGGTCTATTCGGATCCTGCAATATGGCGTCAAGCGTCTGTCGCGTCAGACACCACCATTGGGACCCCATGTGCGGCACAAGGCCGTCGGGGATCTTGCGCTTGAACCCGACCAACTGCTGCACCTTCACAAAGATATCAAACAGCTTGCGGTGTTTTTTCCAGGCAAACGGAAACCGCAGCATAAAGCGTTCGCGATCCAGACCCCCGACCGTCCATGGTACGTCGGCGGTGGTCGCGCTTTCGATGAAATCAGTGTCGGGCCGGTCACCCAGATACGCCATCAGTTCTTGCACGGGGCGCAACGGCAAGCACGATCCGGAAGCCAGAAACACATGCGAAACGTCTGCGAATTCTTCCAGCATCAACGTCGCCGCAGCCTGTGAGGCGGCCACTAACCCCCACGTGCCCCATTCACAACGGTACCGTTCACAAAAACGGACATTCTGTGCATCTGACAGGGCTTGTACAAAGTGATCATGCGACGCTCTGTCGACCTTGCTGTCGACGTGCACAACAACAGGGCAACCCGCATTCGCCCAATGGCGCACCATTTGTTCGGCGCGGTCAAAACCAGTATGCACCAACATGATGACACCAAGCGTCATGCCCAGTTTCCTTTCGACATCAGCCCGAGAATCTCGAGTTGGCGCCAGTTGATGTATTGCTCGCTCCATTGGCACCACAAATCAGGGTCGGCGCCATGAATATCAGCGTAGGATTTGTATTCGCGCCCGTCCTGATAATGCTCGCCGCGCTGCGCCTCTTCGGACGCTCGGGCACCAAAGGTATTTAGAAATTTTGCGTGCAACAAAATGCCGGATGTCTTTTCTCCACCCTGTTGATCGTAAACAAGGTTCAGCCCGCGCGGCAAAATCATATGAGTCGAGCTGACGTAGGTATAAGATCTTTGCCACTTCACGAACGGTACTTTATTCAAAGCCGGAGCCTGCTTGGGCTTGCTGGCAAAGAATGCCCGCGCTCGCGGGCCGCCCTGAATCCAGAGATTCTGAAAAAGCTTGTTCTTGGTCATGATGTAGTTGCCGGGGTCAAACCAGCGCGCGATCTCGAAAGGATCAGCGCCCTTTTCATATGCTGTCTGCCCCACAGGGCCCTTGGGATACATATCCAGCAGCATCGCCCCAAAGGACCGCACCTGCGACGCATCCAACCAATCTGCCAATGCGCTGATCGGGCGCGTATCGCAAAACGGGTAGACGAAAAACTCGTCCACATCGACGGTTAGCGCCCAGTGACCCGGTGCATATTTGCCCTGCAAATACGTCAGCCAGTCCATTCCGTAGCGGGCATCACCGTAAGCGGCCTTTGTCGACCAGAGCGACACATCTGGCTGCACCGACGCGAAAGCAGCGCCGCCATCGCTGCTATCATTATCGACCATAATAAAGTGGTTAATCCCAAGATCACGATAATACGCAAGGAAATAGGGCAGTCGCGCATCTTCGTTGCGGAATGTGCAAAACAACAAGATGTCATCCGGTGCAATCCGGTTTGTGCGGTTGGCAACAGACTTGAGTGCGCGACCACTGCGCAACGCCCGCAAGCGCCAACGCTTACGCTGCAAACGCAGCCGATATGAAGTCAGTATTCCCAAAATTGCCGCTATTCGTTCCTGCGCTTGCGTTGACGCATATCAGACCCAAGTCCCCTTTGACATCAACCCTTGTTCGACCAGTTTATCGCAGCCTTCGTAGCGGGCCGCGCCTGCATACCACAAGGTCGGATTTTCAGAGAGCCGTTGATGATAGCCGGCATATAGCTGCGTGTTCTCGAAGTGCTGTTTGCGTTTGATTTCTTCTTGGGATTTCGCGCCAACATCCGGCAAGAATTTCGTGTGTAACAAGACGCCAGTGGTTTTTTTGTCCGCAACAGGATCAAACACATCGTGCAGATGGCGCGGCAGGATTTGGTGGGTCGCACTGACGTAGGCATAGCGGCGGTTCCAGCGGACAAGCGGTGTTTTGTTCAACGTTGGCGCACGATCTGGCTGACTGTTGAAAAATACGCGATCGCGTACGCCGCCCTGGATCCAAAGGTTGCCGTAATAGGGGTGATACTTGTGGCGGTAATTGTCCGTGTCATACCAGCATAACGTCTGGGTTGGATCATCGCCGGAGACATACTGTGCATCAGCCAGCGGTCCTTTGGGGGACATATCCAGCATGAGCGCGCCAAATGACCGCAGGTTCTGATCATCCAGCCATTTTGTCAGTGCCTTGAGATCGCGTGTTTCGCAGAAAGGATAAACCAGCAACTCATCCGCATCGACGGTTAGGCACCATCGACCATGTCCGTGCCTGAATTGCAGCCAACCCAGCCAATCGACGCCGAAGCGCGACAACCGGTAGCTGTGCTTTGTTGTCCAGACCGACACGTCGTGCTGCGCGGCAAGATATTCGGCAGTCCCGTCATCGCTGTCATTATCGACGATCAAGAAATGATCGACGCCCAGCGCACGGTAATGGTCCAGAAAGTAAGGCAGCCGCACCATTTCGTTTCGCACGGTCCCAAAGACGAGGATAGCATCGCCAGCCAGCCCCGAGGTGTGATCTTTGACAGGTTTGATCTGCCCGCGTTTTCGCCAGACCCTGAACAGGAACCGGCGCCGCTTCCAGCGCAAACGATATGCGCCCCACAGCCCGGGCAACCCTTTGGCGCTGACTGCTTGCACTTGCCTGCCCCTGTTACTGCGCGGCCTGCTTTACTGCATACATCTCTGCCAGAAATTCGGAAAGCTCATCGCGCAAATCTGCCCGCGCAAGCGCGAAAGCCACAGTCGCCTGCAGGAACCCTGCCTTAGATCCACAATCATAGCGCTGACCTTCGAACCGGTAACCAAATACTTCGCGGCCCGCTGTGACTTCGGCGGCGATTGCATCGGTCAATTGGATTTCACCACCCGCACCACGACCAGTATGGTCGAAGTTCGCCAAAACCTGTGGCGTCAGGATATACCGCCCGATGACAGCCAAATTCGACGGTGCCGTACCGAGCGCCGGTTTTTCGACCATACCTTTAACCGATACGATCGGGCCGTTCTGACTGGCCACGTCAAGCACACCGTAGGAAGACGCTTTGGAGGGCGGAACTTCCATCGTGGCGACCATTGCGCCGCCGGTTTCTTGGTACGCTTCGACCATCTGCTGCAAACACGGCTTTTCGGCCGCAATCACGTCATCGGGCAGGATGACAGCAAAGGGTTCGTCACCAATCAATTTGCGCGCGCAAGATACCGCATGACCAAGGCCCAGCGCCCTGTGCTGGCGCAGATAGGCAATGGTGCCGCTTTCCATATTCGTATCGCGCAAAACCTGGAGCAGTTCTGTTTTGCCAGCGCTTTCCAGCGAAGCCTCCAGATCGGGTGATACGTCGAAATAGTCCTCCAGCGCGGATTTCCCGCGTGAAGTAACAAAGATAAAGTCTTCGATGCCCGCGGCGCGCGCTTCATCGATTGCATACTGGATCAGGGGGCGATCCACCAATGTCATGATTTCTTTGGGAACGGATTTCGTCGCCGGCAGGAACCGGGTTCCAAGCCCCGCAACAGGGAAAATCGCTTTTGAGACTTTTCTTTGCATTCTTTTGCCTTCGGTGCACAGGTTACGCGTCATTTTGTAGGATACTGGTGAACAGGGTCATATTAAGACAAAATGAAGAAGATTGATCCTAGAAATAGCGGTAATACGCTACGTTTTGCTTAAACGTGGCCCATTTCCGCCAACATCGCTTCGATTTTGGGTACGTCTTCGGGGTTGTTCAATTCCCAGAACGGGCGGCCTTTCGCGGCGACCTCGACACATAGCATCGGCACACCGCGTTCCAGAAAACGCAGCTGCTCTAGCCCCTCAAGATGTTCCAACGGGCCGCTATCCCAGTCGGGATACGCCTTGAGCGCCTCGGGGCGATAGGCATAGACGCCGACATGGTGGAATACGGGCGTGTCATCGGTATCCGCGTAGGCCTTGCCTGTGTAAGGGATCACTTCCTTCGAGAAATAGAGCGCATTGTGATCTGCACCGAACACCGCCGTTGTCCCGCCAACACGTCCTTCGCGGCGGTCTTGCAACAGACCATTCAGCGCGCGCCCTTCGGTGCGCAAAACAGGCGTTGCGACTTGCGCTTGCGGGTTGTTGCGCAGGCCTTGAACCAAATCTTCAATGAACCATGCAGGTGTCAGGGGGGCATCGCCTTGCAGGTTCACGATAATGTCAAAATCACCCGCAACTTTCGTCAGCGTTTCGGCACAGCGTTCAGTGCCGTTTGCGCAAGTTGTCGATGTCATGACAACCTCGGCCCCAAATCCTTTGGCCGCATCTGCGATCCGGTCGTCATCTTTGGCCACGACTACTCTATCAGCCGCATTCACCGTACAAGCCGCATCCCAAGATCGCCTGATCAGGCTTTTCGCCTCGCCCGTCGCGCCACGCAAAGTGACCAGCGGTTTGCCGGGATACCGTGTTGATGCATAGCGCGCAGGAATGACAATCAGAACAGGCATTAGGGTTTCTCCAACGCGACACCGGGGGCATAGGCAATAAAGAACGGGTTCTCGAAAATAGGTTTTCCATAGGTCAGGTCGGTGTGATCATCAAAGCGGACAACATGGCCGCCTGCACCCTGCAAGACGGCATGACCTGCTGCGGTATCCCATTCCATCGTACGGCCCAGACGCGGGTAAAGATCGGCCTCTCCTGTTGCGACAAGGCAGAACTTGAGCGACGAACCCGCGCTTTTCATGTCCTTGGTTGCGTATTTGTTGATGTAGTCATCTGTAGCCGCATCGCGGTGCGATTTGGACGCAACAACCAACAGCGCGTTATTGTCCGGAGTAGAGACTTTTATCTGCCGTGTGGTCCCGACAACCGACTTTTCAAATGGGCCGGTTTCTTCGACAGAGGTACCTGTTTCGTCTGTGTAGAACAGCCGCCCTTTTGCAGGTGCGTAGACCACTCCGCGGACAGGAACCCCATCAACGACATAGGCGATGTTGACGGTGAAATCGCCGCGGCGCTGGATGAATTCCTTGGTGCCGTCCAGCGGATCAACAATCAGGAACGTGCTGACCTTTTGCGCGTGCGATACGGCCTGTTCTTCGGTCACAAGTGCGACATCCGGAAACGCCGCCCGCAAACCTGCGCTGATGATCGCGTCCGCGGCTTCGTCGGCCTCTGTGACCGGACTCGCGTCGCTTTTTGAGCGCACTTCAAAATCATCGGCGGCGTAGATTTCCATAATCCTGTCGCCAGCCAGCAAAGCCAGTTGCCGCATTTCCGTAGCGAGTTTCCCATAATCCATGCGGCTATACCCTGTCGTTGATAACTTGAATGAGGTTGCTTATGCTTTGCCGTCAAGAGATCAGCAAGGTTATCGTGCCAGACAGTCCGTCAGTGCAACCACCTCAGTCAAAGGCTAACCGACATAATGTTCCAGACACCGGTACATAATACAAAGTCGCGCCGCTTCTTCGCGATGGTCGGTGTGACCTATCACACCATTGTCCATACGATGCGTGGTGGACATAGAAATGCTATCGTCGGCATCCTTATGGAAATGCTGCGGGGCCTGACGCTGGTAATCGTCTTTTATGTGATGTTCCAACTGATCGGGATGCGCAGCGCCCCCGTGCGTGGTGATTTCATGCTTTACATCATGAGCGGCGTTTTCCTTTTCATGACGCACATCATGGCCGTCAGCACTATTGCCACCGCGGGCAACCCGACCTCGCCAATGATGATGCACCCGCCAATGAACACTCTGGTCGCGATTATCGCAGCGGCGATTACGACACTATACAAACAGTTTTTCACCATCATCGTGGTGCTGACTGTCTATCATATCGTCGTTACGCCAATTCAGATCGACCAACCGACCAAAGCCTTCGGGATGTTCTTGCTGGCGTGGTTCACAGGTTGTGCTGTTGGTCTGATTTTCCTTGCGCTTACGCCTTGGTTTCCAAATGCGTCAAAGATCATCATGCAGCTTTACAGACGTGCGAATATGATCGCTTCGGGCAAGATGTTTCTTGCCAATTCGCTGCCTGCATCAATGGTTGCCATGTTTGACTGGAATCCGCTTTTCCACATCATCGACCAGACACGCGGCTTTGTTTTCCTGCACTACAGCCCGTTTCAATCGTCGCTGATGTATCCGGTTTACGCAGGAATTGCGCTGCTGATGATCGGTCTTATGGCCGAATTTTTCACGCGCCAGCATGTGTCACTCAGCTGGACAGCAGGGCGTTAATGCTGAACGGCGACCCTGCCGTACCGGAAAGCAAAACCATCCCCTAAAAATATGCCGTTTTCGGCATTTTGCGGGCCTTGTACAGGTTGCAGCCCCAATTCCGCGTCCCTATATACGCCAAGATCAAAGTTTCGGACGACATGCCCGGACTTCAGACATGTAACTGGCGCGGGTGCCGAAAGTGGGTTCGCGCTGCTCAAACCGCCTAGAATAAAGGGATTTGAAAAATGGCCAAAGTTATTGGTATCGACCTCGGAACAACGAACTCTTGCATCGCGATCATGGATGGCGCCAAGCCACGCGTTGTTGAAAATGCTGAAGGCGCGCGGACAACGCCGTCGATCGTTGCATTCACCGACGATGAGCGCCTTGTCGGTCAGCCTGCGAAACGTCAGGCTGTGACCAACCCGGAAAACACAATCTTTGCTGTAAAGCGTCTGATCGGTCGTCGTTTCGACGACAAGGACCTCGCCAAAGAAAAAAAGAACATGCCATTTGAGATCATCAATGGCGGCAACGGCGACGCATGGGTACAGGCCAAGGGCGAAAAGTATTCGCCAAGCCAAATCTCTGCGTTCATCCTTGGCAAGATGAAAGAAACCGCCGAGACGTACCTTGGCGAAGAAGTGACACAGGCCGTTATCACCGTTCCTGCTTACTTTAACGACGCCCAGCGTCAGGCAACCAAAGACGCCGGCAAGATTGCTGGCCTTGAAGTGCTGCGTATCATCAACGAGCCGACAGCGGCTGCGCTGGCCTATGGCCTAGACAAGAAAGACAGCAAAACCATCGCGGTCTATGACCTTGGCGGCGGTACATTCGACGTAACCATCCTCGAGATCGACGACGGCCTGTTCGAAGTGAAATCCACCAACGGTGACACGTTCCTTGGTGGTGAAGACTTTGACATGCGCATCGTCAACTACCTTGCCGA
>CBDTYC010000123.1:0-7699 GCA_965364495.1 uncultured Yoonia sp.
AGTTTTTGGCTGGCGAGCCGAAAGGACAATTGACCGATGTGCGCTTTGATTTGGCGATGGTGAATGAATCGGGAGCTATTCAGATCATCGAAAACGCGTTCATGGAATTCTAGCTCCCCATTGCACAAGTTGCGGCGCTGGGCCATGAAAGCCGCTGAAACTTGCATAGATGAGGTTTTTCATGTCGCTCAAAATCGCTTTCCAGATGGACCCTATTGGGCCGATCAACATTGACGCTGATAGCACCTTCCGCATCGCGGAAGAGGCGCAGGCGCGTGGCCACAGCTTGTTCTATTACACACCTGATATGCTGGCTTATGACCAAGGCCGCGTCACGGCAAAGGGTTGGCCCCTGACTGTGCAAAGGGTCAAAGGCGATCACTTTACACTGGGAGCACAGGAAACCGTTGATTTGGCAGATTTTGATGTTGTCTGGCTGCGCCAAGACCCGCCTTTCGATATGAGTTACATCACGACCACCCATATTCTGGATATGATTCACCCCGATACTTTGGTGGTCAATGACCCGTTCTGGGTGCGCAACTATCCTGAAAAACTATTGGTTCTGAATTTTCCGGATCTTACCCCGCCGACAATGATTGCGCGCGATCTTCAGACCTTGAAGGAATTCCGCGCTGAACATGGTGATGTCATCCTCAAACCGCTTTACGGAAATGGCGGGGCGGGTGTTTTCAAAATGCATTCTGCGGATAGCAATCTTGCGTCGCTACACGAGTTGTTTGCGGGGATTAATCGTGAACCTTTGATCATGCAAAAGTTCCTGCCAGATGTGTCCAAAGGCGACAAACGGGTGATCTTGGTCGACGGTGAACCTGTCGGTGCCATCAACCGCGTTCCTGCCGCCGGCGAAACACGGTCAAATATGCATGTCGGCGGGCGGCCGGAAAAAGTTGAATTGACGGCGCGAGATCGCGAGATTTGCGCGCGGATCGGGCCGCTTTTGCGTGAAAAGGGCCAAATTTTTGTCGGGATCGACGTGATCGGCAACTGGCTGACCGAGATCAATGTAACCTCGCCAACCGGTATTCAGGAACTCGAGCGTTTTGACGGCGTGAACATTGCCGAAAAGATATGGATGGCGATCGAAGCCCGGCGCTAAGCTTCTTTGGTAAGCGGAATTCGGAAGCTCACAGCCTCTGCGATATGCGGCTTGCGGACATCTGCCGCGCCTTCAAGGTCTGCGATTGTTCGCGCGACCCGCAAGACGCGGTGATAGCCACGCGCAGATAGTCCAAAGCGTTCCGCCACTTTGACCAACAGTGCCCGCCCATCGCTGTCAGGCGTTGCGGCGTCGTCCAATGCTTTGCCTTCAAGATCCGCATTCACCCGCAGATGTGCGTGTCCGCTAAACCGCGCCGTTTGGATGTCGCGCGCCGCCGCGACGCGGTGGGCGACTTGGGCCGACGTCTCGCCATCTGCGGGCAAATCGAGGTCCGTAAAGGCGACGGGCGGCACTTCGACACGCAGATCGAAACGGTCCATCAAAGGTCCAGAGATGCGGCCCAGATAATCTTCGCCGCAAAGTGGCACACGTGCGCAGGCACGTGCAGGATCAGCCAGATATCCGCATTTGCAGGGGTTCGCCGCGGCGACCAGCATGAATTTGCAGGGATAGCGCACATGCGCGTTCGCCCGCGCGACCACGACTTGGCCGGTTTCAATTGGCTGGCGCAGTGTTTCCAAGACGGCGCGCGGGTATTCGGGGAATTCATCCATGAATAACACCCCGTTGTGTGCGAGGCTGATTTCGCCCGGTTTCGCATTGCGCCCGCCTCCGACGATTGCGGCCATTGACGCGGTATGATGCGGCTCGCGGAAAGGCCGTTCGCGGCTGATGCCGCCTTCGTCAAGTAGCCCTGAAAGCGAATGGATCATCGACGTCTCAAGCGCCTCGGCCGGTGTCAGCGGCGGCAGAATGCCAGGAATTCTGGCCGCCAGCATTGACTTGCCAGATCCCGGAGAGCCCACCAGAAACAGGTGGTGCCGACCAGCGGCAGCAATTTCCAATGCGCGTTTGGCGCGTTCCTGGCCCTTAACTTCCGACAGATCACGGTTGGTCGTATGACCCGTCGTTTCGCCGGGCTCTGCGGGCAATAGGACTGATTGGCCAGTAAAATGCCGTACGACTTCTGCCAGATTTCGCGGCGCGATCACGTTCACGGCGCCGACCCATGCCGCCTCTGATCCGCAGCCTGCGGGACAGAGCAGTGTTCGCCCGTCCTGAGCCGCTGCCATTGCGGCAGGCAGCGCGCCAATCACGGGAACAAGGCTTCCGTCCAGTGACAGTTCGCCCAATGCCACTGTCTGTGCCGCATCATCTTTGGGTACAATGTCGAGCGCCGCCAGCAACGCGAGCGCAATTGGCAGGTCAAAGTGCGATCCTTCTTTGGGCAGATCTGCCGGGGAAAGGTTCACCGTGATCCGCTTGGACGGCAGCGCAATTGCCATCGCGCCCAGTGCCGAGCGGACACGTTCACGTGCTTCGGACACGGCCTTGTCCGGAAGCCCGACAATCGAAAAGGCAGGTATCCCCGGTGAGATCGCGCATTGAACTTCGACCAAGCGGGCCTCGATGCCTTCAAATGCGACTGTGTAGGCGCGTGCCACCATTGTTTGCTCCCGTTCTTGGTTAACGGGTACGGTGCGCTGGTTTAAGAATGGTTAATTTTTCGCATCAGGCCATGGTTTACGCGCAAGATCGCTGGGGTAGGGCCACGGATCATAGCTGTCCTTAAGACCCTCTGCGCGCCAATCCAGCAAAGCAGGATCTTTCAGGTGTGCGTTCACATATGTCTGTGCTGCTTCGCTGACAGGTAAACCATAGGTCGTGATCCGCATCGCGACGGGGGCATAGAATACATCCGCCAGAGTGTATTCACCGAAAAGCCAAGGTCCGCTTGCGCCGTGACGCGCCTTGGCCAGTGCCCACAACTCTTGGATACGGGCAAGATCGCGGTGCACAGAATCAGAGACGGCAAAATCCGCATAACAATGGGCCAGCATCATTGGACAGGCACTGCGCAAAGCGCCAAAACCGCTGTGCATTTCGGCAGTGATCGAACGCGCAAGCGCACGTGCGGCAGGGTCGCGGGGATAGAGGTTAACGCCCGGGTTTTCCTCGACGAGCGTTTCGGCCATTGCAAGACTGTCTGTCACCACATGCCCTGCGGCAGTCTGCATCACTGGCACCGTACGCGCGGGCTGCAAATGTGCAAGATCAGCCTGCATGGTGCCAGAGTACAACCCTACCATTGTTACGTCATAAGGCAGGCCGAATTTTTCCAGCATAAGCCAGCCGCGAAGCGACCAACTGCTGAACGTGCGGTCACCGATGTAAAGTTGATATGTCATGGATTGCTCATAGCCTGATTTTGCCGCAAACGCCGATTGAATTCGCGTGATCTACCCCATCACGGGATGTGATTGATATGCCTGACGTTCCAGCCAAACGATCCATGTTCGATTGCGGTGACCGAAAGGTTTTCGATCCTGTGGCTGAACGCGGTGTAGGCGTCGATATCCAATGCCCTTTGGACTTGGGTCAGGATAACCCCGAAATGTGCCACGATAATAAGGTCCTTGTGGCCTTGGGCGAGGTATGCGTCGATGGCCGCATCGACCCTTCTGCGGACGGTGTTCCAGCTTTCGCCATTTGGCGGTGCAACCTCGCCAGGGGTTTCCCAATAGGCGCGGATTGTCTTAGGGTCTTTGGCTTCGATATCGGCAAAAGTTTTCAGTTCCCAGTCGCCAAAGTTGATTTCACGCAAGTCTGGGTCGTGGGGCAGTCTGATGTCGGGCGTCAAGGCGTCTGCGGTGGCAGTTGCCCGCACCAGATCGGATGACACAGCAGGCGCAGAGGGCAGGTAGTCGCGCAGTCGCTGTATCTTGGCTGTGTCCGACAGGTCAGCAGGAATATCCGACCAGCCGACCATAGATTTCGCATGGGTTGGCCCGTGCCTGACCAGCCAAAGACGGGTCACGCAAGCTGTCCCTTCAGCACTAGCGGCAGGCCCGCAATGACAGCGACGACAAGATCGGCCTCTTGTGCGATCTGCTGGTTCAACGTGCCTTGGGCATTGCGAAACTGGCGTGAAAGCGCGTTGTCGGGCACGATGCCTTGCCCAACCTCGTTGGAGACAATCACAACAGGGTTAGCCGTTTTGCGCACGCTGGCCACAAGTGCAGCACTGTGTGCCGCGACATCCAGATCCCCAAGGATCAGATTGGTCAACCAGAGTGTTGCGCAATCAATCAGAATTGGCTGACCCGCAGGGGCTGTCGCGACCGCTTTGGCAATTTCTATTGGCTCTTCGATGGTGTGCCACGATGGCCCGCGTGTTTCGCGGTGCCGCGCGACTTTCTCTGCCATCTCGTCGTCATAGACCTGTGCTGTCGCGACATATGTCGGGCAATTGCCTGCCTGTGTGATCAAACCTTCGGCAAAGGCTGATTTTCCGGACGCAGCGCCGCCTAGAACGAGTGTGAGTTTGGGCAACGTCATTTGCAAAACTTTTTATGATCCATTCGGTCCATCGCTCCGTAACTACTAGCAACAACAAAGTTAATGCAACGTGCGACCACTTGGGAGAGTTAACATGGGCGTGACCGGTTTTTCTGATCAGACTTTGTCTCGGACAGCAATGAAGGCGGAATTGCTTGATGCTGAGACCGAATTGGCACTTGCCTACGCGTGGCGCGACCAGCGCGACGAACAGGCACTGCACCGATTGATTACTGCATATATGCGATTGGCAATTTCAATGGCATCCAAGTTCAAACGCTACGGCGCCCCTATGAACGACCTTATTCAAGAGGCGTCGGTCGGCTTGATGAAGGCGGCTGACAAATTCGATCCCGACCGTGGTGTTCGTTTTTCAACCTACGCCGTTTGGTGGATCAAAGCGTCGATTCAGGACTATGTGATGCGCAATTGGTCAATGGTCCGTACGGGTTCAACCTCGTCCCAGAAATCCCTTTTCTTCAACCTGCGCCGCGTTCAGGCCCGTCTTGAGCGCGAGGCCGCCGCAGAAGGCCGCACGCTTGACCGCCATGAGATGCGCGAGTTGATCGCAATCGAAGTTGGGGTGCCGTTGCATGACGTCGAGATGATGGAAGGCCGTCTGTCAGGGTCAGATTTTTCGCTGAACGCGACGCAGTCTGCCGAAGATGAAGGTCGCGAATGGATAGACGCCCTAGAAGATGATGGTCCCCAGGCGTCTGAAACCGTTGAGAACAGCCATGACAACGATACGCTGCGCCAGTGGTTGCTGACGGCGCTGTCGGGTCTGAACGAGCGGGAACAATTCATCGTCCGAGAGCGCAAACTTCGCGATGCGCCACGTACGCTGGAAAGCCTCGGCACGGAATTGGGTTTGTCGAAAGAGCGTGTGCGTCAACTAGAAGCCGCTGCCTTCGGGAAGATGCGCAAAAGCCTCGAGTCGCAAAGCAAAGAGGTGCATGCGTTTTTCGCATAAGTGCCGACATTGTCATTCCGGTATCATCTGACCTAATGTCAGCTTCAAAAGAACCGGAGACAGCAGATGCTGGACGACAAACGCATTTTACTCATCGTTGGGGGCGGCATTGCCGCCTTCAAATCCCTCGACCTTGTTCGCCGGTTGCGTGAACGCGGCGCGCAGGTGACACCGGTTTTGACCAAGGCCGGCGCAGAGTTTGTGACACCCCTTAGTTTGTCCGCGCTTTCAGCGTCCAAACTGTATCAGGACCTGTTTGACCTCAACGACGAGGCCGAAATGGGTCATATCGAATTGTCACGCGCAGCCGACCTGATTGTTGTCGCCCCCGCGACAGCCGATCTTATGGCAAAAATGGCAAGCGGTCAGGCTAACGACCTTGCATCGACCCTGCTTTTGGCGACGGACAAACGGGTGCTGGTGGCCCCTTCGATGAACGTGCGTATGTGGGATCATCCGGCAACCCAACGCAATCTGGAAACTTTGCAGGGCGACGGCGTGTTGGTCGTGGGGCCGAACGAAGGCGACATGGCCTGCGGCGAATACGGCCCAGGACGCATGGCAGAAGTCCCCGAGATAATCTCCGCCATTGATGCGGCTTTGTCTGATGGTCCGCTGAAGGGGCGTCATGTTTTGGTGACCTCTGGCCCGACCCACGAACCGATTGATCCGGTGCGGTACATCGCGAACCGCTCGTCCGGTGCGCAGGGAACGGCGATAGCAAAGGCTCTGCTGGCGCTGGGCGCGGACGTGACCTTTGTCACCGGTCCAGCAGAAGTACCCCCGCCAATGGGTGCCACTATAGTGCAGGTCGACACCGCCAAGGAAATGCTGGCTGCGGTTATTGCTGCGGGTCATGCTGATGCCGCGATTTTTGCTGCAGCCGTTGCGGACTGGCATGTTGCCAACGCGGGCAACAGCAAGATCAAGAAAGACGGCGCCGGTTTGCCAAAGTTGGATTTTGCCGAAAACCCCGACATCCTTGCAACGGTGTCCCAGATGAAAAAAGGGCGGCCCAGACTGGTTGTTGGTTTTGCCGCAGAAACCGATGATGTCATCGCAAATGCCACGGCCAAGCGCCTGCGCAAGCAATGTGACTGGATCGTGGCCAATGATGTGTCGCCCCAGACCGGCATCATGGGCGGCACAGAAAATGTCGTGACGGTGATTTCCGACGATGGTGTCGAAAGCTGGCCGCGAATGGGCAAAGACGCTGTCGCTGCACAGTTGGCCGCGCGTATCGCCAAGGCGATCGCTTGAGAGCCGTGATCCAGTTCCAGTGGGATGAGGGCGCGGATCGGGACCTTGGTCTGCCGTCATATGAAACCGCAGGTGCCGCTGGTGCGGACCTGCGTGCAAATCTGCCGGATCAAAGTGCTGTAACGCTTGCACCTTTGGCGCGGATGTTGGTCCCGACGGGTCTGCGCATGGCAATTCCCAGCGGGTTCGAAGTGCAGATCAGACCACGCTCTGGCCTCGCGCTGAAGCACGGTGTCACACTCGCCAATGCACCAGGCACGATTGATAGTGATTATCGCGGGCCGCTCGGGGTAATCTTGATCAATCTCGGAGACAAGGATTTCACGGTGACACACGGTATGCGCATCGCCCAGATGGTTGTGGCCCCCGTCCTGCAGGCAGAGTTTGAAGTGGTTCAGGTCTTGGACAACACCGCGCGTGGCGCGGGCGGTTTTGGATCGACTGGCCAATGATTATGGTGGGGACAATGGCGGTCACCCTTTGGGTGATCGGGATGGTCATGAAGGTGCCCAATGCGGTGCGCTGGAATATGATGGCGATGCTGCTGGTCGGCGTGATGATCGTGCATGTGATCTTGCCGGACGGGCACGCTTTGCGGATGGCAACGGGCGGCGATGCGCGGCTTTGGGCGATTATCTTTGCGCTCGCGCTGTTGATTTGGGGGTACCGCAAGGTGCTGGGCAAGCTGCGTGCCAAGGTCGCGCAAAACGAAACGCCCGTGGCGAAATCCGAAAGTTTTACCGAAACCGAACTTGATCGCTATGCCCGCCACATCATCTTGCGCGAAGTAGGCGGACCGGGCCAAAAGGCGCTGCGCAACGCGAGCGTCCTGGTCGTGGGTGCAGGCGGGCTTGGTGCGCCAGCCCTGCAATATCTGGCTGCTGCAGGTGTTGGCACGATTGGCGTCATTGATGATGACTTTGTCGAGAACGCGAACCTACAGC
>CBDTYC010000124.1:0-7690 GCA_965364495.1 uncultured Yoonia sp.
TTGGGTGTCGAACTGGTCAAAGCGCTGCGTCTGCAAGCCGACAAAATGGTTATCGGACTGACGATGGGCACAGATGCCTTGGGACTTTACTTTATGGCCTTCAACGCGGGACTAAGCCTTTCGAACGCCTTTACTGTCGCGTTCTCTACTGTGCTTTTCCCACACTTGACCCAGACCGCCGATCGCGCTGCCGCTTTGCGCAACAGCATACTGGTCGGTGTTGGCGTCATTAGTCCCGTGGTCATCGCACAGGCTTTGGCTGCACCTTATTATGTCCCGATCCTGTTCGGTGACGGCTGGAACGAGATTGCAGACATCGTTGCAATCCTGTGTCTGATCGCGATCCCGACAACACTATGGACGGCCGCCGCAGGATGGCTGCGCGCCAACGAACGTCCCGAGGTCGAACTTTTGGTCACGATCATCCTGACGGTTGGTGTCGTCGCAAACACACTCGTTCTTGCGCCTTTTGGCCTGAGTGCCGTCGCCGTCGGTTACGCCGCAACTGCGACAACAATCATGGTGGTCGCTTCGATCCCCGCAATTTCAACTGCTTTCGCAGCTACCAAACTAGAGGTCTGAACCATGCCCGATTTTTCAATCATTATTCCTTGCTACAATGCGCAGGACACAATCCTTGAAACCTTGGACAGTATGCGGGCCCAAACTTGCACGTCTTGGGAAGCGATCTGCGTCGATGACGGGTCAACCGATCTGACGCGCGACCTGATTCTTGATGCCCGCAAACGCGATCCACGCATCAAACTTGCACCTAATGTTGCCAAGGGGCCCAGTACCGCCCGCAACCTTGCGGCCAAAGCCTATGCAACAGGCGAGATCCTCGCGTTTTGTGATGCAGACGACGTCTGGACACCAACGAAGCTAAAAGAACTAGAGATCGTCTTTGCCGACGCAACGGTTGATGCAGCCTACGGCAGGATTGGTTTCTTCAAAGATGACCCAACAAAGGTGTCTGTCTTTTCCAACATTCCGCGTGGCGACCTGACAATCCCGATGCTGGTTGGCGAAAACCCCGTCTGCACAATGTCAAATATCGCCGTAAGAAAACAGGCTTTCCTGGCAACAGGCGGCTTCAACAAGGATATCGTGCATAACGAAGATCTGGAGTGGCTGATCCGTTTGGTTGGTGATGGCGCCCGTGTCGTGGGGATTGATCTGTGTCAGGTTTTCTACCGCGCAAGCCAGCACGGGTTGTCAGCCGATTTGACCAACATGGAATTGAGCAGGCAAGTCGTCCTGCAAACCGCATTGCTTTATGGGTTCAAGGCAACGCCCAGCGCGAATGCTATCTATCTTCGCTACCTCGCGCGCCGCGCGCTGCGTCTTGGACAAGCGCGCTGTGACGCTCTCAAATTCGCGGCGAAGGGCATAATAACCAGCCCGGCAGGGTTTTTTAACTCTCCCAGACGCGGTGCGCTGACCCTGATCGGTGCGCTTTCAACAGTCATTTTACCTGCATGGGTAAGCCAGCTCATGTTTTCTCGTTAATCCAGGACAGATGAATATCATGCTCGTTGTCACATATACTCTTCCCGCGTTTTGCGTCCCTAGTTCCTTGAACGAGATGCTCAGTTCCTTTCAGGAAAAAGCAATCGAGAACTTCGAAGTTCTCATCGTCGATGATGGCTCGAATGAGGAAACCACCGAAATTGCCTGCACATTCCTGAGCGACACGCGCGTCCGCCTGATCAAGATGAACCAGTATGTCTTTGCACAGTAGAAAAGAAACGAGACCTATCATGCCTTATGTCACAATTGTTGTTCCTGCATTCAACGTCGCCAAGACTTTGCGCGAAACGCTTGACGGTCTCTTGGCGCAGACATTCGAAGACTTTGAAATTGTCATCGTCGATGACGGGTCAAATGATGCGACGCCCGAAATCGCCAATTCGTATACCGCCGATCCACGGGTGCGGGTGATCAAGCAACGCAATCGTGGGCTGGCGGGTGCACGAAACTCGGGAATCGCCGCAGCAAAAGGTGAGTTCATCGGCTTTTGCGATTCAGATGATGTTTGGGAACCCGCGAAACTTGATATGCATGTCCTGCACCTGCAATTGAATAGTGACATCGGCATCAGCTACTCGGGCTCTGCCCTGATTGACGACGATAGCAATCATCTTGGGCAAAGCCAGAAGCCGCGGCTTGTCGATATTGATGCTGCTCATGTCTTCAAACGCAATCCAGTCGGGAACGGATCATCGCCAGTGATCAGACGTGCCGTTTTTGATGCCATCGCATTTCGTCCTGCCATGGAAACCGAGCGGGATTGGTACTTTGATGAAACCTTCCGCCAGTCCGAAGATATCGAGTGCTGGCTGCGGATTGCACTGACAACAGATTGGGCATTCGAGGGGGTCACGGGCTTGCTGACAAAATACCGTATCAACGCCAACGGGCTATCCGCCGCGACAGATCGGCAATGCGCGGCGTGGGAAAACATGGTGACCAAACTCACACCATTGGCCCCGGAATTCTTCGCGCGCCACACAGCGGCCGCGCGTGCGTACCAGTACCGCTATCTGGCTAGACGCGCTATCAGTGACCTAGACGCGGACTGTGCAAAACGCTTTCTAAGCGCATCGCTAAAGCAATCACTGCGCCCGCTTGTCGAAGAACCGGTCAAAACTGCGGTCACCGTTGCGGCAGCATTTGTATTAGCCGTAGTTGGCAAGCAGTCCTTTGAATTACTGATATCTGCCAAAGGCGCCCGAACATGACAAACCGCCCGATCATTCTTCATTTGGTAGACGATGCAACGGCGGGCGGTGTGATGCGCGTTGTTGATTTCATTCAAAACGCTTCGGGCATGGCCGCATTGGGCGAACACCGCGTTCAGCACGTCAAACGTGGGAAAATCGCAGCGCGACCGTTTCAGGCCGACGTCATCGTGTCCCATCTTGCAATCAGTTGGCGCAGCTTGCCCGCTTTCATTGCAATGCGAGCGGTTAATCCCGGAAAGCAGTTTGTGCATATCGAACACAGCTATACAAAGGCCTTCGTTGCCTTGAACGTGAAGAACAGACGCCGGTTTACAACCCTTTTGAAGGTTTCGTTTTCCCTTTTTGACCGCGTGATCGCGGTAAGTGATGGACAAGCTGACTGGATCAAGTTTCGTGGCTTCTGCGCTCCGGAGAAACTCGAAACGATCCAGTCCTGTGTCGACCTGACGCAGTTTCGAAACCTTCCGTCTTCTAAAGGGCCTATCCGGACTTTTGGCGCCATTGGCCGGCTTGATCAGCAAAAGGGGTTCGACACACTTATTGCGGCGTTTCGCGCCTGCCCCGATCCCGATTTGAGGCTTCATATCTACGGCGAAGGCGACCAGAAGACCACGCTTCGCAATCTGGCCAGCGGCGATGATCGCATCGTCTTTAAGGGATTCATTCAAGATCCGGTCGCCGCCTTTGCGCAGGTTGATGCTGTCGTAATGCCTTCGCGCTGGGAAGCATATGGACTGGTGGCGATCGAAGCCCTGAGCGCCGGACGGCCTGTGATCTGTTCCGATCTAGATGGCCTTAGGGATCACAAGGCAGGCGGCGCGATCCTTGTACGTGCAGGATCAATCAGTGACCTGAAATGCAAAATTGTAGATCTGTCTTCGCAAAAAGCGGGCGATTTGATTACGTCGCCGTATCGCGCATCTGCCGTCCTTGAAGATAGATTTGTTGCTGCGTGGGCCCGCATCCTGCGGCCCACCAGCGAAACGCAAACGACACTTGTGGCTGGACAAGTCTCCTAGTGTCTGCGCCGCGATTGGATGATCGCCTTACTGCAAATTCTGGCGCAATAACGCGCCGGGGGCGACCCCTGGAAGTGGCGCAGATGAAACGCGCGCCATGTGCCAGGCAAGAGCTTGATTACTGCTGACTACGGGTAGCCCCAGCCGGTCTTCCAGATCATCGATGATGTCCAAGGTGCGCAAATTCGTACAGGACAAGAACACAGCCTCAACACCGGGTGCATGACCGACTTTTAGCGCGGCTTCGTGAATCGAGCGTGGATCTATCCGCGCCACGTTTGCCTCGACCTCTTCGCCAAAAGAGATGGTCGCGGGCACAGTCAGCCCTGACGCCGAAAAGGCATTGCGGATCGGCGTCGCAACCGATGCAATATAGGGCGAAACAATTGCCACAGACCTGACACCCAGCGCCGAAAAGGCAGCGATCGAGGCGGTAAGGGGATTTGTCACACAGCGGGTCTGCGCGTTGTCTGCTACAAGTTCCGTCACCTTTTCGGCCCCGATCAAGGTCGTGCCGGATGTACAGGCATAGCCGATCGCATCAAACATTGCTGCTGGCGGGAAAAGCGACGCCGCTTGCGGCAGGTCAACGGCCATCTGCGCAATCGTATCAGGCGTCAGATTTGCACCCGAAGGAATGCGGCTGACATAAAGCGCCACGTCGGGGTCTGGAAAAAGCCTGCGGAAATCTTGCTCGATGGTTTCATCGACCTGCAAGACGATCAAACCAAGGGTCGCGGCACGACCAATAGGGCCGGTCAAAGTGTATGGATGTTTTTCCATCAATCTATCTGCGGCAGTTGTTCAGGCGCGCGCGACGACAAAAGCTCGGGGCCGTCGGCGCGCAGTACGATGTTTTCTTCATGCACAATGAAACGACCCGGCGAGACTTCGACGCCCGGCTCTAGTGTCAACACCATGCCTTCGCGCAGCACAGTTTCATCTTTTGCGGTAAGCGAGGGCCATTCCGTCAAAGTAATGCCCAGTCCGTGCCCCAGCCGCCCACCGCCGGGAACCGCGCCCGCGCCCCTGAGGCTGCGCGTCAGAATATCGTAAAGTTCGCAGGCTTTCATGCCCGGACGCAGTGTTTTCAACGCGGCTTCGGTCGCGGTATAAAGTGCGTCATGGCCGCGGCGGGCTGCATCACTTGGGTGGCCAATTGCATAGTTGCGATCAAAGTCACAAAAGTAGCCGTCCCGTACTGCACCTGTGTCTAACATCATGATATCGCCCGACGCCAACGGCATTGATGTCGCCGGAGAGATCACATCTCCGTACCCCCCTTGCCCTGCGGCGCCCGCGACGTAGCTGACCCAGTCTGCCCCTTCAGTCAGCAACGCTATCTGGAAATCGCGAAATACCTGATCTAACGGACGCCCGACCTGTGCGAATTCAGGAACGCGCGCAAAGACCCGATCCGCTATGCCACAGGTCGTTCTGATTTTCGCAATCTCCGCCTCTGATTTGATCTCGCGCACACGTTGCACGACTGCGGTCGCATCCGCAATTCGGCGCGGCGCAATCAGTGCGGTGACACGTGCGAAATCTGCCATCGGCATACGCAAGTGGGTTTCCAGCCCCATGGGACAACCTATCGCACCACCTGTTGGGACAATCTGCCGGATGGTATCCGACAGAAGGGTCACCCCATCATCAACAGGATCAGGCGCATCCCACGTGCGGATGTCCTTCAGCCATGATCGCCCCATCAATTCTGCGCCGATGGACGGAATGACGGCCACTGGATCGCCGGTGGCCGGAATTACGACAAACCATGGCCGCGCCGGGCTTTCCCAAAATCGCGTCAAGAAACCGGTGACGTAAAAGATGTCAGCGGGCGTTGTCAGCAGCAATGCGTCGATCGCCTCTGACTGCATCGCAGCTTGAAGCCGCACCACCCGTCCATGGTATTCTGTCACGGGGAAAACGGGCGTGGCGTCATGCATCCTCGGCGCCTTCACTGAGGATCGCCATGACCCGCGCGTTTGCGTCCAGTTTTGGTAACCCCGCCAACGCTGCCGCAATGCCCGCACCACCCGAGGGGGTCGTCGTCAATCCATACTTGGCCAGTACGGCAACAGCATGCGCTGCCTGGTTCTCTGTGATCGTCACAAACAGATCGGCGTCGCGTGCCAGTCCGGCAAGCGCGATCATCGACGGTGTCTTGCAGTCCAATCGCCCCATTGCCGAAACCGGCCCGGTCGCTGTCACGACGTCTTGTGCACGAATGCTTTCGATCAATGCGGGGGCCGCGTCTGGTTCGACAACCACAATTGTAGGCGCATCACCCCAGACCGCGCGGGCATAGGAGGCGACCGATGCCGCCAGTCCGCCGACGCCAGCCTGCAAAAAGATATGCGTGGGGGGCGCATCAATCTGATCGGCGGCCTCGGCGGCCAATTGCAGATAGCCGTGCATGACACGGGACGGCAGGCTGGTGTAGCGCGGCCAAGAGCTATCCGACAAAAGCGTGCCTATCCCCGCGTCTGCTCCGGCTTGCGCGGCGACCATGCTGTCTTCATAGGTGGCCCCTGCCCTGACTACCTCTGCCCCGATCCCGCGCAAACGGTCCGCAAACGCCTCTGGTACGGATTGGGCAAGGTAGATGACCGCTTTCGCGCCAAAAAGCCGCGCACCAGCTGCGACAGACAACCCATGATTCCCCGCACTTGCCGCGATGTAGGTTTGCCCGATCAATGCCTCAGACCAACTTTCATTCTGGACACGCTCGGCTGCCTCGCGGGCGATTGCATAGGCCGCCCCAAGCGCCTTGAAGCTGCCCAACCCCATACGACTGCTTTCGTCTTTGACGTGTAGACGCGCAACACCAATCTGTTTGGCCAGTTCCGCCATATCCAGCAACTGCGTCGGGACATGCGCGGGGCATTTCGCAAGCAAAGCGGCCACTTCTGTCACGTCGCTTTGCGGCATTTCCGGCGCGCCGGACAGGCCCGCGCCACGAAGCGGATTTACGAGGATGCTTTGCATGTTCGGACTCTCTTTGCGTTCTGCGGGATTTCCGGGACTCAGGAATGCAAAATAGTGGCGCAGATCTAGGTTTGAGTCGAGCCAGCACCGGACCAAGGCGGCGCACGTCAGTTTGGCGGTTTGCGCTGTTGGCACGTTGAAAGTGGCTTGCTTGCGAAAGCGAATCTCAGCAATCTGTATTTCAGTGGTTTGGCGATGGCGTCGCCCCGGCAATCTTTGCCCCACTTATCAACCATCCTGAACGCCGGGATCTTGCGTTACCGTGGCCGCGGTAGGGAAGGTTCAGTCCTTTTGCCCGGCACCGGTGGCGGAGCGAAGGAAACGACAATGGAACGTCCACAGCACTACCGCTTTCATCAAGGCGAAAAAATTCTTCCCTTTTCGAATGACGAATATGATGCACGTCTTGCAAAACTGCGCACCATGATGGCGTCCGAAGGCGTCGATGCATGCGTTTTCACGTCAATGCACAACGTCGCATATTATTCGGGCTTTCTATATTGCTCTTTTGGGCGCCCCTATGCCCTTGTGGTGACACCGTCTGAAAGTGTCACACTTAGCGCGGGCATCGACGCAGCCCAACCATGGCGGCGCAGCCATGGCGACAACATCACTTACACTGACTGGCAGCGCAACAACTACTGGCGCGCAATCTTGTCTGTGACAGGCGCCGGCAAAGTCGTTGGCTACGAAGGGGATCACTTAACCCTTGCGCAAAATGCATTGCTGAATGAATTCCTGCGGCCCTCGCGAACCAAGGACGTAGCGCCTGCGACAATGCGCCAGCGGATGCACAAATCTGCCGCCGAAATTGATCTGATCCGGGCCGGCGCGCAGGTAGCCGATGTAGGTGGATACGCGATCAGGGACGCAATCAAGGTTGGTGCACGCGAGATCGACATCGCAATGGCGGGTCGCGACGCAATGGAGCTGGAGATT
>CBDTYC010000125.1:0-7670 GCA_965364495.1 uncultured Yoonia sp.
TTGCAGCATGGTGTTGCCGGGATTTCAGATGCGTCGGTCGAAGAGATCATCCGCTATGACCCGCCCCTGCATATGTTTACGCGGTGGGTCTACGAGGACGTGATGATCGGCAATCACAGTTTCAAACGGGGTGATCAGATTGCATGCTTGCTGGCAGCAGCCAACCGTGATCCGGCAGCTTATCCTGATCCGAACCGTTTTGATCCCAACCGAAAAGCTGTGCAAAACACCAGCTTTGGGGGAGGCATCCATTTTTGCGTTGGTGCGCCGCTTGCGCGACTGGAACTCAAGATCGCGTTGGAGGTTCTGTTTGAACGCTGTCCGAAGCTGTCGCTGGCAGACACGCCGCAGTACGGCGATGTCTATCATTTTCATGGACTTGAGAGACTGATGGTCAGCGCCTAGAATCTGACCAAGCGTTCCGGTGTGATCCTGTAGATTTCATCAGACAGATCATTATTTTGCATAAAACGCGCGATGGATCCGAACGTGGCGGTTTTGACCTCGGCACCGTGGTCTGCGGTGGTCAGGGCCTGCGAGGCCGCCGGCGCAAGTAACCGCTTCAATCCGCCAATTTGCACAAGCTGCGGTTCACAATATGCCGCACTCTTCGCCTGAATTTGTGCTTGGTCACTGGTGTCGTAGAGTGCGGCAAACAAGATATTCAAAGTATGCTCGGTGCAGTTTTGGAATTGTCCTGTGGTTGGGTTTGCCAAGACGGAATACACCGGATTATGCAGTCGCGCATAGGTAGGGCTTGCGATCACATCCAGTAGTTTTCGCTGCAAACGCGGATCAGGAATGATGACACCGGCATCCAGACTGTGCGCGCCCGCAAAAAAATCTGCTGGCGTATCTTGTACAAGGCTGCTTTTGGTCAAATCACCCGCTGTCTGATAGAGATTATAAACGCGGTATCCCATCCCGGTGCTGCCGTCGGCTTGCGTGATCCGGGAATAGACCCAAAACGCAACATGCGTGTAGTCAATCCCTTGCGGTAGAACCGACGGGTCACGACCGACCCGCGAAATGATCGCGACGTTTGCGCCACGTGACGCAAGGTCCTGTTGGACGCGATTGGAAAATGCCGCCACTTCAGCCTGTGGAAGCAGCGGGCTTGTTGCCGCGCTGCTGCCGGCATGTGCTGTCACTGGCGCAAAGATGGTCAATGCTATGGCGCATGCGCAAATCAAACTTTTCATCATCATACTATCCTTTAATTCAAACGCGGTGGGCCATCGGGCGTGACGCAGGTCATGCCTTGCGTTTGCACTTGCCCAAAGCCACAGCCGACTGTCGGTTGATTGATCAGAGCCTGCGATCCGGCTTCAAGCGATGCGGCTCCGACATCTTCCAACGCCGCGCCCGACACCACCAAAGCAGAGCCACCCGCAAGCAGCGGCACCGCCGCCGCCGAGGCCGCACCGGTTCCAACGGCTAGAACTGACTGCTCGCTTGCCTGGACGCTGTGATCAGCGGACTGCCCTGCGTGTTGCGCGCTGGGTGATGCGCATGCGGCGGTCAACGCCAGCGCGGTCAATGCCGTCATTGAAAAGATTTTCTGCATATCGAGGTTCCTTATGTGAACAGTGTTCATATTCGTAGCTCGAAGATTCATCGCCGTCAACGTTTTTCTTGAACGTCGTTCAAATCACTTGGGATTGAGGGGCTCGCTTAGAGCGGCAAGGCAACTGTGGATTTGATCTCTTCCATCGACAAAAGCGCCGTGACGTTGTGCACTTTCACTTCGGAAATCAGCGCCTGATAGAATGTGTCATAGGCGCGCGCGTTCTTGACCCGCACCTTCAGGATATAGTCGATATCACCTGCAAGGCGGTGCGCCTCTTGCACCTCGGGCCGCGATTTAAGTGCTTTCAGAAACCGCCCCTGCCAATCCGAGTCATGCTCGGACGTGCGGATCAAAACGAAAAAGCAGGCCTCAAACCCGAGTGCTTCTGCATCCAGCACCACGGTCTGTTGTCCAATGATCCCTGCCTCACGCATTTTTCGAATACGATTCCAGACAGGCGTCTTGGAAGACCCGATATTCTTGGCAATTTCATCCAGAGATTGGGCTGCATCCGCTTGCAACGCTGCCAAAATCTTCCGGTCTGTGGCGTCAATTCGTACCGACATTCTCTTTTCTCCAGTTTCTCGGGACACACGGTCCAAATTCGCACCATGGCAGAACATTTGTCCTTAGATGCGCTAAGGGGGAGGCAAATACCAGAACAATATTCTATATTAATGGCAAGAAACCAGAGGTTCACTATGAAGCACTTTCCTATCTTCCTCGCCGTAGAAGGCCGCCGCATTGTTTTGTCGGGTGGTGGCGACGCCGCCATGGCCAAGCTGCGCCTGCTGATGAAGACCGAAGCGCACCTGACCGTGATCGCGACCGAAGTTGCCGACGACATCCGTAAATGGGCGTCTACGGGCAAGCTGCGGATCATTGAACGCGCGATGGAACCGGGCGATGCTTTATGTGCTGCCCTCTTTTATGCCGCCAACGAAGATGATTCCGAAGACGCCCGCGTTTCTGCCATCGCCCATGCCGAAGGTGCGTTGGTCAACATCGTTGATAACCTTGCTGACAGCCAGTTCATCACGCCCGCGATTGTGGACCGCGACCCTGTGACAATCGCCATCGGCACAGAAGGTGCCGCGCCTGTGCTGGCCCGCGCGATCAAGGCCGACCTCGAGGCGCGTCTGCCGACATCGCTGGGTGTGCTTGCGCGTTTGGGAAAGACGTTCCGCCATGCAGTCGAAGTCTTGCCAATGGGACGCAAGCGGCGCGATTACTGGTCAGCGTTCTATTTTGGCGCAGGGCCCAAGGCCTTTGCCGCGCAAGGTGAAGCAGGTGTGATACCCGCTTTGGAAACCTTGCTTGACGAACATGTTACCGCCACGCACACCGCCGGACACGTCGATCTTGTCGGCGCCGGACCGGGCGATCCAGAGCTTTTGACGCTCAAAGCCCGCCGCGCGCTTGATAAGGCAGACGTGGTTATTCACGACCGCTTGGTCACAGGCGAAATTCTGGAACTGGCGCGCCGCGAAGCAATCATCATCGACGCCGGAAAAGAAGGATTTGGCCCTGCGATGCAGCAGTCAGACATTGACGCGCTGATCGTGCAACATGCGTTGGACGGTCACCATGTTGTGCGGCTCAAGGCAGGTGATCCGACAGTCTTTGGTCGTCTGGACGAAGAAATCGAAGCCATCTCTGCGCACGGTATTTCTTATACAATTATCCCGGGGATCACTGCCGCCTCTGCTGCCGTTGCAAACATCGGCCAAAGCCTGACAAAGCGCGGCCGGAATTCGGCCGTACGCCTGATTACAGGGCATGACACCAAAGGTTATGCCGATCACGACTGGAAGGCCCTGGCCCAAAAGGGCGAAGTCGCTGCGATCTACATGGGCAAGAAATCCGCCCGCTTTATTCAGGGGCGCTTGCTGATGCATGGCGCGGACCCCGCGACGCCCGTGACAATCATCGAAAACGTAAGCCGCGCAGATCAACAGATCATCGCCACGACACTTGCTGAACTCGAGCCGACGCTGACCCGCGCGAACCTCGCAGGACCGGCAATCACATTTTACGGCCTTGCACCGCGCGACGCCCAAGCCCGTATCGAAAATCTGAAGGAGTTTGCATAATGGCCCAGACATTCACCCCAAAAGTTGTCACCGCAAATGCCTTGCTCGAAGGTGATGCGGTCTGGCTGACAGAGGCCGACACATGGTCTCGTGACATCCGCGAAGCCGAGTTGATGACCGACGAAGCCCACGCCGATCTGCGCCTGCTTGAGGCACAGTCACGGTTCGACGAGGTTGCAGGCGCCTATCTGGCAGATGCCAAAAGCGGACCTGACGGCCCTACCCCCACCCATTTCCGCGAAGCGTTCCGCACCCGTGGCCCTTCGAATTACGCCCATGGCAAGCAAGTGGAGCTTTCATAATGTACACCTATACCGATTTTGACGAAGCGTTTGTTCGCAGCCGCGTCGCCCAGTTCCGCGGTCAGGTAGAGCGCCGCATCGACGGTTCTTTGACCGAAGACGAGTTCAAGCCACTGCGCCTGATGAACGGCCTGTATCTGCAATTGCACGCCTATATGCTGCGCGTTGCCGTTCCTTATGGCACGTTGAACCCCAACCAAATGCGCCAGCTCGCGTATATCGCGGATCGCTGGGACAAGGGCTATGGCCACTTCACCACGCGGCAGAATATCCAGTACAACTGGCCAAAGCTGCAAGACGTGCCTGACATGCTCGAGGCGTTGGCCGATGTCGGCATGCATGCAATCCAGACGTCCGGTAACACGATCCGGAATGTGACCGCTGACCATTTTGCCGGTGCGTCGGCTGATGAAATCGAAGACCCACGCGCCATTGCCGAATTGCTGCGCCAGTGGTCTACGGATCATCCCGAATTCCAGTTTCTACCGCGCAAATTCAAGATCGCAGTTACCGGTGCAACCCAAGACCGCGCCGTGACCAAAGCCCATGACATCGGCCTGCGCATGGTGCGCAACGCAGCAGGCGAACCCGGCTTCGAAGTCATCGTCGGTGGCGGCCTTGGCCGCACCCCGATGGTTGGCAAAGTCCTGCGTAGCTTCCTGCCCAAAGCAGATTTGCTGCCCTATTGCGAGGCTATCGTCAGCGTCTACAACTTGCTGGGCCGCCGCGATAACAAGTACAAGGCACGGATCAAGATCACTGTGCATGAAAATGGCCTCGAGAAAATCCAAGAGCTTGTCGAAGATCGCTTTGCGACAATCCGCGCTGGCTTTACAGGCCACGACCAAGACCTGCTGGCCGAGATCGAGGCTGCATTTGCGCCACCAGCCTTTGCACAGAAGTCAACCGGCGGGTACGAGGCCGCGCGCCTTGCCAATCCAGCCTTCCGGTCATGGACGGATACGAATCTGGCCGCGCACAAGGCTGACGGCTATGCGATTGTATCCATCAGCATCAAGAAACATGGTGCGACCCCAGGCGATCCAACGTCCGACCAAATGCGCGTGATGGCCGATTTGGCCGAACAGTATGGCCATGGCGAATTGCGCATCAGCCACGAGCAAAACGTCATTCTGCCTCATGTGCACAAATCCGATCTGGCCAAAGTCTATGCGGCCCTGCGCCAAGCGGACCTTGCCACTGCCAATATCGGGCTGGCGTCGGACATTATCGCTTGCCCGGGCATGGATTATTGCGCGCTGGCCACGGCCCGCTCGATTCCGATTGCCCAAGAAATCGCGACACGGTTTGACGAGTTGAAAATCGAGCATGAAATCGGCCAACTCAAGATCAAGATTTCGGGCTGCATCAACGCATGTGGGCATCACCATGTCGGTCATATCGGCATTCTGGGCCTCGACCGCGCAGGTGTTGAAAACTACCAGATCACACTGGGCGGTGATGGCACCGAGACCACAACAATCGGCGAGCGCGCAGGCCGCGGCTTTAGCGCTGACGAAATCGTCCCGGCAATTGAACGGTTGGTGACCGGATACCTTGGCCTGCGCCGCGACGCAGACGAGACATTCCTGCAAACCTACCGCCGCCTTGGCCTCGCGCCTTTCAAATCCATCCTTTATCCAGCACAGGACAAAGCCAATGCCGCTTAAAGAACTCGCTGAACGCCGCAATCTTTTGCACCGCAAATCCGATGCGCAAACGATCCTCAAGCATGTCCTTTCGGACGTACAGCTTGGTCCGGTTGCCCTTGTCTCCTCGTTCGGGGCAGAGGCGGTTGTGCTGTTGCATATGGTTGCGCAGATCGACAAAAACACACCGGTGATTTTTCTTGATACCGAAATGCTGTTTCCGGAAACGCTTGCCTATCAGCAGGATCTGTCAGCCCAGCTTGGCCTGACAGATGTGCGGGTCACCGGCCCTGACCGGTCCGAGGTTTTGGCCAAAGACGTGGACGGCTTGCTGCATCAGGCTGATTTGGACGCTTGCTGCGACTTGCGCAAGACACAGCCGCTGAACAATGCCCTACAGGGCTTTGAAGGTTGGATCACTGGTCGTAAACGCTATCACGGCGGGCAGCGCGCGCAGTTGCCGCTGTTCGAGAAGGACGACCGCAAGATCAAGGTCAATCCACTGGCGAACTGGACGTCCGAAGATGTCCAGAACTACATCACAACCCACGATCTGCCGCGTCATCCACTGGTGTCGCAAGGGTTCCCGTCGGTCGGCTGCATGCCTTGCACCACTCGCGCAAGCAACGTTGAGGATCACCGCGCAGGCCGTTGGCGTCAAACGGAAAAAACAGAATGCGGCATCCACAATGCCCCACGCGAGGTCAAAGCAGCATGAGTGTTATTGTGACAGATACCGGCTTTGCGGCTGATGATTTTCCATTTAGTTTCGTGGCGGCCTCTAAGGCCGCCGCGAATGACTGCGGCTATGGCATCGATTTGACCTCGGCCACGGCCCCAGACGCGCTTGCCGGCCTGACCAATGCCGCCATGATCCGCATCGATTTCCCGTCTTTCGCGGACGGGCGCGGATTTACGCTTGCGAGAATGTTGCGCAATGCAGGCTACAAAGGGCGCCTGCGGGCGAAGGGGCATGTGTTGGCGGACCAGTACGCGATGGCGCGCCGGTCCGGTTTCGACGAGGTCGAAATCGACGACGCCCTTGCCGCCCGCCAACCCGCAGAGCAGTGGCGCTTTCGCGCGGACTGGCAAGACAACAACTATCAGGCACGCCTGCGCGGGTAGAAAAACCTACCCGCCCCTTTCCCTGATCCAGATCAACGACTAAGACGGAGGGCGGCCCTAGAAGGCTGCCATTATACTTATGACCGAGCAGACACCCGTGACCACACAAACCGCCAAAGCCGTACCCACCCTGCCCGACGCGCAGACCGTGACCGAAGTAAAGCATTACACCGACAGGCTGTTTTCTTTTCGGGTCACGCGCCCCGCATCGCTCCGGTTCAGGTCGGGTGAGTTCGTGATGATTGGCCTGATGGGCGACCCTGACCCCAAGACAGGCAAGCAAAAGCCGCTTTTGCGCGCCTATTCCATTGCATCCCCGTCATGGGACGAGGAGTTGGAGTTCTATTCGATCAAGGTGCAAGACGGGCCGCTGACATCGCGCCTGCAGCATATCAAGCCGGGTGACGAACTGATTTTGCGGCCAAAACCAGTGGGCACGTTGGTCCATGACGCCCTGATCCCCGGCAAACGCCTCTGGTTTTTTGCCACAGGGACCGGCTTTGCGCCTTTTGCATCGCTGCTGCGCGAACCGCAGACCTACGAGGACTACGATGAGATCATCATCACACATACCTGCCGCGAAGTCGGTGAATTGACCTATGGGCGCGACCTGATCGAAGCACTTAAGACGGATGAGTTGCTCAATGATGTCATCGGCCAGGGGTTCTGGAAAAAGATCAAGTACTACCCCACAACCACGCGCGAAGAGAGCCCGAAGATGGGCCGTATCACAGACCTGATGCGGTCTGGCGCAGCATTTGCCGATCTCGGCGTGCCGCCGCTGTCCCCCGAAACTGATCGCGCAATGATCTGCGGCAACCTCGCGTTCAACCTCGAACTGAAAGAAATGTTCGAGGAATACGGGTTGGTCGAAGGGGCGAATTCCAAGCCTATGCATTATGTGGTGGAAAAAGCGTTTCTCGACTAAATC
>CBDTYC010000126.1:0-7668 GCA_965364495.1 uncultured Yoonia sp.
GCCGACGAACAGAACGCGGCCGCCCTTGGCGACAGTGTCACGGATGACTTGCAGGGCCTGATCCAGCATTGGAACAGTCTGTGTCAGATCCATGATGTGGATGCCGTTACGTGATCCGTAGATGTATTTGTCCATCTTCGGGTTCCAGCGCGCTGTCTGGTGACCAAAGTGTACGCCTGCTTCAAGCAGCTGACGCATGGAGAACTCGGGAAGAGCCATGTCGTTTTCCTTTTCCGGTTTCAGCCTCAGCGGGGAATTAGCGTTATGCCAACCGGTGGATACTTTGGGATTTCTCCCCAACGTACCCGCCCCCGCCTGTGGGATTAAGTGAGCGCCTCTTAGCGGGGGTTTGTGCCGGGTGCAAGCCTTGGGTCGCACCCGACCGTGTTTTTTTGGCTAGCGGGAAAGAGTGGATATTAAAGGAACACCCGCTCGATCACCCAATATGTACCCACCGCAGCAATCGCGAGCGAACACGGGATAGCGACCAAGCGTCGAAACGCATCAAGCTGGTCACGAAACTGGATCGAAACCATGCAAAGCGCAAAAACAGCCGCGAGTGGCGCTCCGAAGACCCAAACGGGGTTTTCAAGGACTTCAACAAGCGCTGCAGGGTTCAGGACAGAAAGTGCAACCGCACTGACCAACAAGGCCAGATAGATTGCGAAACCGCGCGCTGCTTCGTTCTTGCCACGATCAATGCGCAGTGCCTGCCAGACGCAAAGGAACATGATCGCAATCACGAATAGCTGGCCAACTTCGACGCCGACGTTAAAGCCGATCAGGGCTGCCACGAATGTGCTTTCGGGCAGACCGAATTCACCCAAGACCGAAGCGAACCCAAGACCGTGCAACAACCCGAACCCGAAAATGACATAGGGCCGCCATTTACTGATGCCACGCGCCCAAACATTTTCAACCGCAATGAACACGATTGAGGCCGCAATCAGCGGCTCTACGATGCTGCCGGGCAAGTTGACGTAGCCAAGCGCCGCCAGCGCCAATGTGATCGTGTGTGCCAGCGTAAACAAAGAAACCTGCAACAATAGCGGGCGGAATTGCGCGGCCAGAAAGAACAGGCCAAGCACGAAAAGGATATGATCCAGCCCCTTGGGAACAATGTGATCAAAACCGACCGGAATATAGTCAATGAAGGTTTCCCAACTTGTGGCCTGACCGCCGCCGCCCAGTGCAATCACATCAGACAAGGCGCCGGCTTCAAGATAGCCATCATAGGGTGCTGGCACGTCCATCTGCCGCAAGACCAGCACACCAAAGCTGCTGTCCCAACCGAATTGGACACTGTCAGCACCTGCGGGCAGTTGTGCCGAAAACGCGAATATGGACGAGCGGACAACTTCAACATCCCCGACCGGACCCACGTCAACACGCGTCAGCGACGGGGTCAGTGCGGTGTCACCTGCCGTCAAAGTGATGCCATCAACCATACGCGGCCAGAATGCCTCGAACTGGATGGCCAAATCGTCTGGGGACAGTGCCCGCAACTCGTCATATGTTGCGGCAAGCGGGCTTTCGTTGGTATCTGCGGTTTCTGTCAGGTCGATGCCTGCAACAAAGCTTTCCAGATTGGCGCGGATTTCGAATGTCACCTCTGTGTCGCTGGCACGCATGTCGCCAATTGACGGTAATACTTCGTGGGCTTGGGCCACTGACAGTGTCGTGATCCACAGCAGTACTGCGCTTGACAACAGCCGGAGAAAGGCCACCCTTGTTCCAGCTATAAAGGAAGTATTCATGCGCATTTTTGCCCTCGTTCTTAGTCTTTTTGCCTGCCCTGCCGTTGCGCACGAATTCTGGATTGAACCGCTTGCCTATCAGGTAGATTCGGAAGGTAGACTTGAAGCCAACCTTGTCAATGGACAGGACTTCGAAGGGGTCAAAATACCATACCTTCCGCAAGGTTTTGCAAATTTCGTTACGTTTACGGACATCAAGACCGCAGCGCGGGTGCGTGGCCGCCCCGGTGATTTGCCCGCCTTACAGCAAGATCCGCTGGGCGAAGGCCTGAATGTTGTGGTATATCAAGCCAATCCGTCCACGATTGACTATGCCGAATGGGCAAAATTCCAGGCTTTCGTCGATCACAAGGATTTCGGGGATATCTTGTCGATCCATGAGGCTCGCGGGCTTCCCCTGGAAGGTTTCAAAGAAATCTACGCGCGTTTTTCCAAATCCCTGATTGGTGTGGGCAACAGTTTAGGCGCAGACACCCGCGTCGGTCTGATCACGGAAATTGTGGCCCTTACCAATCCTTACACCGACGATCTGGCCGACGGTGTGCAAGTGCAGCTATTCTACCTGAACGAACCGCGCGCCGAGGTGCAATTGGAGGTCTTTGAAAAAGCACCTGATAGCACGGTCGAAATCTCGCTTTATCGTACGGACGCCGAAGGGATCGCCACTTTTCCTGTAAAACCCGGCCATAGTTATATGCTTGATGCAGTCGTGCTGCGTCAGCCAAGTGACGACGTCGCGGCGGAAACCGGCGCTGTTTGGGAAACGCTGTGGGCCAATATGACTTTCGCGGTCCCACAGTAAGGCTTGCCCTTGATCGTCGGTCGCGTCACAACGCTGCCATGACAAAGGCTCCTGATATTCTTTGCATCGGATCAGTCCTTTGGGACGTGATCGGACGCACGGCCAGCCACATGCGCGTCGGGTCTGATGTGCCCGGACGGATCACGCGGCTGCCCGGCGGCGTGGCGATGAATATCGCGATGACCTTGCGCCGGTTCGGTATGACCCCTGCCCTGCTGACTGCCATTGGCCGCGACGCCGAAGGCGAAGAACTGATCTCGGAAGCCGCGCGTATGGGGATGGACTGTACGCATGTTTACCGCTCTGACGATTTGCCCACAGACGTCTACATGGCGATCGAGGGGGCCAACGGGTTGATTGCCGCTGTTGCCGATGCCCATTCGCTAGAGGCCGCGGGCGAAAAGATTTTACGCCCTTTGGCAAATGGCGCGTTGGGAACAGCTGCAGTACCCTTCGAGGGACCCGTGGCTTTGGATGGCAATTTGACCGTTGAATTGCTTCAGACAATTGCATCCTCGCCCCTGTTTTCGAAAGCGGATTTGCGCGTTGCCCCCGCCTCGCCCGGCAAGGCAGAGCGGTTGCTGGCGCTGATCGAACATCCTTCTGCGACGCTTTACGTAAATCTTGAAGAGGCAGGGCTGCTTTGTCAGACCAGTTTCACGGATTCCGCAACGGCTGCAGCAGGATTGATTGCGCGCGGGGCGCACCGTGTGCTTGTCACCGATGGTGGCAAATCGGCGTCCGAAGGCACATCAGGCGACATCATCACACAGACACCGCCACCCGTGATGGTGACGCGCGTGACAGGTGCCGGTGACACATTCATGGCCGCGCACATCGTATCAGAAACGCAAGGCTTGGACCGTGCCGCATCGCTGGCCCGCGCATTGAACGCCGCTGCAACTTATGTTTCCGGAGAAACACCCTTATGATCCCTATCACCTATAGTGCCGAAGTCGCCGCTGCGCGCGCCGCGCGCCAGCCGATTGTGGCGCTTGAAAGTACAATCATCACCCATGGCATGCCGTTTCCGCAGAACGTGGAAACCGCACGATTGGTTGAAGACGATGTGCGGACGGCTGGTGCAGTGCCTGCAACGATTGCGGTGCTGGAAGGCACCCTGCACGTGGGACTTGAGGCGGGCGAACTCGACACATTGGGTCAGGCCCAAAACGTGGCCAAGCTGTCGCGCGCCGACATCGCCGCATGCATCGCCAATGGCGGAAACGGTGCCACGACGGTTGCCGCGACCATGATTGCAGCACATCTGGCCGGCATCCACGTCTTTGCGACGGGCGGTATCGGCGGAGTGCATCGCGGAGCAGAGCTTAGCTTTGATATCTCTGCCGATTTGCAGGAACTGGCCCGAACGCCTGTGACTGTCGTGGCCGCAGGGGCCAAAGCGATCCTTGATCTGGCAAAGACTTACGAGGTGCTTGAAACCCTTGGTGTGCCGGTCATCGCCTACGGACAGGACATGTTGCCTGCGTTCTGGTCCGCATCCTCTGACATGGCCGCGCCTTTGCGGATGGATCACCCAAGCGACATCGCGCGCGCCCAGATAACACGCACCGCGATGGGGCTTTCGGGCGGTCAGTTGATCGCAAACCCGATCCCGATAGACGCAGAAATCCCTGCCGACGTGCTGCGCCCCATCATTGAACAGGTTCTGCAAGAAGCAGACGAACAAGGCATCAGTGCAAAGGCAGTGACGCCTTTCTTGCTGGGCCGGATTTTTGAATTGACGCAAGGACGGTCATTGACTGCAAACATCGCACTGGTGCGCAACAATGCGCGGCTGGCCGCCCAAATTGCCATCGCAATGGGTAAATAGGGTGGACTTGTCCGCGTCGCCGCTTGCTGCGCAGCATGCCAGCACCTAAGTGTGCCATAAGCCAAACATTGGATATCAATGATGAACGACCCGACGCATGACGACCTAGCAAAGCGCACCAAGCCAAGTATTTTTGCACGGTTGCGCGGCAATTTTCTGGCTGGCCTGATTATTGTGGCCCCGATCGGCCTGACAATCTGGTTGATCTGGACTGTCGTGGGCTGGGTCGATAGCTGGGTTTGGCCCTTTGTCCCGCAAGCCTATCATCCCGAAGCACTGGTAAACTATCTGCTGGGGCGCGAACCGGGCAATGAGGTGACGGTCAACGTCCGCGGTGTCGGTGTTGTTATTTTTCTGGTCTTCACCGTTCTGGTCGGTTGGATCGGTAAAGGCCTGATCGGGCGTTCTTTTCTTGGCATAGGTGAACGTTTGGTCGACCGCACGCCGGTTGTGCGCTCGATCTACAATGCGGTCAAACAAATCGCCGAAACGGTCTTTTCACAGCGCGATACGTCTTTCGACAAAGCCTGCCTTGTCGAATATCCACGCCGCGGGATATGGGCGATTGCGTTTATTTCGACAAACGCAAAAGGCGAAATTGATGCCAAGCTGAGCGATGGCGAACCGGTTGTAACGGTCTTCTTGCCGACGACACCGAACCCGACTTCGGGCTTTCTGTTGTTCTTGCCGTTAAGCGACGTAAAGCCGTTGGATATGACGGTCGAGGATGCCGCAAAACTGGTGATCTCTGCCGGTCTTGTCTATCCGAACGGGAAAGAAACCGCTGCTTCGCGGGAACAAAGCGTCTAATCCATGCTTGCGCCTTTCCTGACCGGTTTCGCCACTTCGTTTGCTTTGATCCTCGCAATTGGCGCACAAAACGCATTCGTCTTGCGGCAAGGTTTGATGCGGGCGCATGTGTTCTGGCTTTGTCTTTTGTGTGCAGCTTCTGACGCTATGCTGATTGTCGCAGGTGTGCTGGGGTTTGGCGCGATCGTGAGCCTTTACCCGCAGCTTCCACAAATCATGGCATGGGGTGGCGCAGCATTTCTGGCTGTTTATGGCGCAATGCGGTTTGTGGCCGCATGGAAAGGCGAATATGCACTGCAGTTGGCCGGCAAAAGCGCAGGCCTTTGGGCAACGCTGGCGACAGGTGCGGCGTTTACGTGGCTGAACCCGCACGTCTATCTTGATACGCTTGGTTTGGTTGGCGCTGTGTCGACCCAATACCCCGATGCCTTGCAAAAAACCACCTTCGGCATTGGCGCGGTTCTCGCGTCCTTCGTATTCTTTTTCAGTCTTGGTTACGGCGCGCGCCTTCTTGGACCCGTCATGCAATCGGCCCGCGCCTGGCGCATTCTTGATGTACTTGTCGGTGTGGTGATGTGGGCACTTGCCCTAAAGCTGCTTAGCTGAACATCGCCGCGAGATCGACCGAACTGCGCTTGCCGATGTCTGACTTGTGGTCGCGCAAGAAAGCATCAGCAGCAGAAATACCCGCCGCCTTGAGACGCGCGAGCACGACAGGTGTAGGAATAGTTTTCGTCGCCACGTTCAGCAGGTTCATCAGGTCATCGTCGGCAATCATATGCACGAGGACGTTCTTCATCGAACCGGGTTTGACCGACCCATCCGCCAGCAGCCGCCTGACGAAATCAATGGCACGAAGTTCGCGCAACAGCGAACTGTTGAAACTGATTTCATTCACGCGGTTCGCAATCGACTGGCTATCCGTCGGCAGTTCTTCGCGGTAAAGCGGGTTGATGTTCACGATAAGAATATCGTCCGGCAAGTCACTCGTAAACAACGGATAAAGAGCGGGGTTGCCAGTGTAGCCGCCGTCCCAGAACGCCTCGCGCTTGCCGGTTTCGGGGTCTTCGAATTCAACCGCCTGAAACAGACTTGGCAGGCAAGCCGATGCCATGATGACTTCGGGAATGATCTCTTCGCCAGCAAAAACACGGATCTTGCCGGAACGGACATTCGTTGCGCAAATATGCAGGGCCGGACCTGTGTCCGCGCAAACGGCATCATAATGAAATCGCTTTACGATGTCGGACAACGGGTTCTGCATTGCAGGCCCATAGACATAGGGTGAAAAGACACGCGATGTCATTTCAAACGCCGTGTAAGCGGGCGAATACTTCATCGCCTTGGCCCAATAATCCACTGATGGTGACGCCGCATCAATCCACGGCAGAAACTTTGGATCGGTTATCGCGCCGATTTGCCCCCAGAGCCAATCAAGGTTCTCGATTGCGCCATCGCGCCCGTCTCTTACCCATCCGGACTTGAGTGCAGCAGCATTCAAAGCACCGGCAGAGGTTCCCGAAATAGCCGCTATTTCGATGTCTTCGTCTTGCAATAGCCGATGCAACACACCCCATGTAAACGCCCCGTGCGCGCCACCACCTTGGAGCGCGAGGTTGATTTTTTTCACAGTGCGGTCCATCCGCCATCGACGCTGATGGTGGTACCCGTGATCTGGGCCGCAGCATCCGAGCAAAGGAAGACAGCCGTGCCACCCAACTGTTCGACCGTTGCGAATTCCTTGGACGGTTGGCGTTGTAGCATCACGTTCTTGATCACGTCCTCGCGGGACATGTTGTATTCCTTCATCGTGTCTGGGATTTGCGCCTCGACCAATGGCGTCAGCACGTAGCCCGGGCAAATCGCGTTACAGGTGATCGGATCACGTGCGGTTTCCAGACCAATTGTCTTGGTCAGTCCCACGATGCCGTGCTTTGCCGCGACATATGCCGACTTGTAAGGCGATGCCGTCAGGCCGTGCGCGGATGCAATATTCACGATCCGACCATAGCCTCTTTCCCGCATACCCGTCACCGCAGCCGCGATCGTATGAAATGCCGAGGTCAGGTTGATTGCGATGATCGCATCCCACTTCGCGGTGGGAAATTCCTGTATCGGGGCGACATGCTGGATACCTGCGTTGTTTACCAGAATATCGCAACCACCCGCAGCAACGATCAGGCGGCGACAATCGTCGGCCTTGGACATATCGGCCTGAACATATTTTGCAGTGACGCCCGTTACCTTTGCGATTTCGGCAGCAAGCGCATGGTCTGCTTCTGTATCGGTGTATGAATTCAGCACGACATTCGCGCCAGCCTTGGCGAGTTCACGCGCCACACCCAGTCCGATGCCTGAATTTGATCCTGTGATAACGGCGGTTTTTCCGGCAAGTGACATATTTCTACTCCGATTCTTTTGCTCGATTTCAGTCTATATGCTGCAACTGCAAATGCCACATCACG
>CBDTYC010000127.1:0-7664 GCA_965364495.1 uncultured Yoonia sp.
GTCATTTACTCCGTAGACGATATTGGCCGCATCCCCGTCCTTGACCGGTGCGGATACGACCACCTTCTTCACGCCCGCCGCAAAGTAGGGCGCGATCTTTGCCTCTGTCTTGAAGACGCCCGTGCAGTCGATCACGACGTCAACACCGTCGAGCGGCAAGTCTGCAATATCGCGTGTTCCGATAAACGGCAGCCGGATGCCATCAATAGTGACGCTTTCTGCGTCATGGGCGAAATCCGCCCTCCAGCGGCCATGTACCGTATCAAACTCTAGCAGATGCGCGTGCATCTCGGGGTCGCCGACAGCATCGTTAATCCACGCGATCTTGGCCCCGCGTGCTAACAATGGCTTCAAGGCAAGCTTGCCGATGCGGCCAAGGCCATTGAGGGCGTATACGGTCATGCCGGTGTTCCTTCTTTGTTTGACTGGCCAATCTCATCGACGGCTTTTTGTAGGGATATCCGATCGAGCGCGGCAATCGGTAGGGCAGTAAAGCCCGTCATACGGTTGCGGAGCGCACCGTAAGTCTGGTGAAATGCAAGGCTCTTTTCCGCATCGGAACCGTTAAGCTTGACCGGATCGGGAAGCCCCCAATGCGCGCTGATGGGCTGGCCCTGCCAAGAGGGGCATTCTTCGTTGGCGGCCTGGTCGCAGACGGTAAAGACGAAATCCAGAGCCGGGGCATCGGGCTTTTGAAACTCGGAAATGTTCTTGGCCCAAAGCCCCGATATGTCGTGCCCTTTCTGTTCCAGTACCTCGAGCGCAAATGGATTAAGCTCCGAGCGTGGCTTGGTGCCAGCGGAATATGCCACAAAGCGGTCTCCAGCGAGGTCACGCAGGATCGATTCCGCAAAAATCGAGCGTGCTGAATTACCGGTGCAAATGAACAGCACGTTATACTTCCGATCAATCATCGGGTTGTCTCCCTTTGGTGCAAGATGAGTATATTGCGTGCAGATTTCAGGGCGTCCCCGACAGCAGTCCTGCAAGAGATAATCAATGGTCTGGCGTGCTGCATCCATATCGATGGCATAGCGAAGGGACGTGCCGACGCGCTCTTGGCTGACCAAACCAGCCTGCATCAAGGCGCTGACATATGTGGAGAGCGTGTTCGGCTTAAGCCCGAGGGCCTGCGCTAGTTCAGTTGCAGGTACACGATCCGGGTAGCGGCGCATAAGCAGGCGGAAAAGGGCCAGCCTTTGCGGATGACCGAGTGTTGTAAGGCGGGTGGGAATCAGTATTTCCATGATTCATGAATATGTGAAGTATCAGAGAATGCAAAGTGAAGTTTTTGTAACAAAAAACATATCAGGCGGCATCGCTATGCAATCCTGTGGGTCACGTGTGAGTGCGCCAAGCCAATGGCTTTCTGAATTTTGGCGTAGCTTCTTATCCAGTTCTTGGTGACTGAACCGTCAGCCAACGCACAGTCTCGTTTTTAGCCGCGCCCACAAAACCATTTGCCAACTGCGGATCAAATATGTGCTTTTTTGGATCAATTATGCTTCCGCGTCGCGCGTTTGATATCTTTGGCTGTCCTACTGCGGCGTCCCAGCAACCCGGGCTATAGCCGTCGTTTGCTGCGGCGTGAATCAAGGTCCGCTATGTAGAGAATCGGCAGTTTCCGATCAAAGGGTCGTGACCCTAGCAAGCGGTGGACCTCAATCCAGCAAGCGCCGCGCGATCACCTGCGCCTGAATTTCTGCGGCACCTTCAAAGATATTGAGAATGCGCGCGTCACACAGAATTCGGCTGACCTTGTATTCGAGTGCAAAGCCGTTGCCGCCGTGGATTTGCAGGGCGTTATCCGCGCAGGCCCACGCGATACGCGCACCTAGTAGTTTTGCCATGCCGGCCTCAAGGTCGCAGCGACGGTCGTTGTCTTTTTCGGCCGCACTGAAATAGGTCAACTGGCGCGCGACCATGATTTCGACGGCCATCATCGCAAGCTTGCCACCGACACGAGGGAAGTTAATCAGGGATTTGCCAAACTGCTTACGGTCTTGGGCGTATTGCATACCGACATCCAGTGCCGATTGCGCAACCCCGACAGCGCGGGCGGCGGTTTGAATGCGTGCGGACTCAAAGGTCTGCATCAACTGTTTGAAACCTTTGCCGGTCTCGCCGCCCAGCAGGTTTTCGCCTTTGATCGCGAAACCATCAAATGCCAGTTCATATTCCTTCATGCCACGATAGCCCAGCACTTCTATTTCGCCGCCTGTCATGCCCGGTGTGGGGAACGGGTTTTCGTCCGTGCCGGGCGTCTTTTCGGCCAAGAACATGGACAAACCGCGGTAGTCGGTTGTGTCAGGATCGGTGCGGGCCAGCATGGTCATCACATGCGTTCGGGTCGCGTGGGTGATCCATGTTTTGTTGCCGGTCACTTCCCAATCGTCGCCTTTCTTGACGGCGCGGGTCCGCAAGCTGCCCAGATCAGAACCCGTGTTCGGTTCGGTAAAAACTGCCGTCGGGAGGATTTCAGCAGAGGCGAGGCCGGGTAGCCATTTCTGTTTTTGTTCTTCCGTGCCACCGCACAGGATCAGTTCTGCCGCAATCTCGGACCGCGTACCTAAGGAACCGACACCGATATAGCCGCGCGATAGCTCTTCGGACACCACGCACATCGACGCCTTGGACAGGCCGAAGCCGCCGTATTCTTCGGGGATGGTCAGGCCAAAGACGCCCATTTCGGCCATCTCGTCGATGATCTCCAGCGGGATCAGCTCGTCTTTGAGGTGCCAGTCATGGGCATGGGGTTCGACCCGCTCGAGGCTGAAACGGCGGAACTGTTCGCGGATCATCTCGAGCTCGTCATCAAGTCCGGAGGCGCCGACAGTGACGTTTGCGGACTGCTCCTGCATCAGCTCCACAAGGCGCATGCGGGCGGCTTGGGTGTTGCCCGATTGGGTCAAGGTTATCACCGCAGGCTGCATCAGCGCGCGCGCGTCGTCTTGGGTCAGGCCGATGTCCTGCAGGCGCATGATTTCGCCTTGGCTCATCGGGATACCACCGTAAACCTGCCACAGGTATTCGCCGAATGCGATCTGATGGATCAACTGTTCAACTTCGCCGAACTTGCCGTCTGCGGTCAGGCGTTCGGCCCAGTTCTGCATCTGTTGCAGGGATTGCTGATAGGTTGCCAGCCATGCCAGCCCGTGGGCGGCGGTCTGGTTTTCTTCAATCAGCTTACCGGAAATGCGGCCATTGTCTTCGACCATTGCGCGGACAGATGCTTTGGCACGGGCCACGACATCTTCGACAGCGGGCAGGGTCGCGGCGGTTAACGCAAGCAAGTCAGCCAGAACAGGGTTTTGATTCAATGTCATGTCTTGAGCATCATGCGGCATTTGGCGACTCCTATCAATGTGCAGGCGCAGCAATATCGTGTTTGCAATTGCAGCGCAATAATTATTCGCCCAGAAAGCGCTCTGCGCACAAAAGTGTCGCGCGCGATTTCAGCGTGGCAAGCGCCGGATGATGCCGTAAGAGGGAAAGATGCCTGAATTCATGATCATAACACCTACGCTTTTCGTCTTTGCATGTTGCGTGACAATGCTCGGCGGTTTTGTCAAAGGTGCCGTCGGGTTCGCGATGCCGTTGATCATGATATCGGGCATGGGAATCTTCATCGCGCCCGATCTTGTCGTCGCAGGGATCGTGCTTCCGATTGTGCTTAGCAACATGCTGCAGGTCGCGCGTGCAGGGCTGGGGCCTTCGCGCAGCGCATTCAAAGAACATTGGCGCTATGTCACGTTGGTCTGCGTGATGATCTTGGTCTCTGCGCAATTCGTGCGCATGATTCCGGCAGACGTGATGTTCATTGTCTTGGGTGTGCCGGTCGTCGGCCTATGCTTTGTGCAGTTGATCGGGTGGCGTCCCTCAATCGTGCCGCGCTGGCGCCGCCCGTTTGAATGGGTGGCCGGTACACTGTCGGGTATACTGGGCGGTTTGGCGGGGACATGGGGTCCGCCGACTGTCCTATATCTGATAGCACTTAACACGCCGCGTGATCGCCAGATGGCTGTGCAGGGTGTGATCTATGGACTGGGGTCCGTGATGCTTTTGCTGGGGCATCTGAAGTCAGGCATTCTGAACGCCGATACACTGGCTTTCTCTGCCAGCCTTGTGGCCCCTGCATTGATCGGCATGTGGCTGGGATTCAAGCTGGGCGACCGTTTCGACCAAGAGCGGTTTCGCAAGATTACGCTCTTGGTATTGATTGTCGCCGGTGTGAACCTGATCCGGCGCGGTGTGATGGGGTAAGGCGGATTTCAATCCACCTTACTTTTTTCAACCAATCGCAGCGGCTTTCACGTCGTCATCAATGAACGGGACGTATTTTTCAAAGTTGTCGCTAAACATAGACACCAGCTTTTTTGCCTGTGCATCATAGGCCGCTTTATCTGCCCATGTATCACGCGGGTTCAGCAAACCGTCATCCACACCGTCCACCGAAACAGGGACGTCGAACCCGAAATACGGGTCTTTGCGGAAGTTGCTTTCGATCAATGTCCCGTCAAGTGCCGCTGACAACAGTGCGCGCGTCGCCTTGATCGGCATCCGCGATCCGGTGCCGTATGCACCACCTGTCCAGCCGGTGTTCACCAGCCAGCAAGTTGCCCCATGGCTTGCGATCTTGCTGCGTAGCAGGTTGCCATAGACCTCTGGACGGCGCGGCATGAAAGGGGCGCCAAAACAGGTGCTGAATGTCGGCTCGGGTTCTGTCACACCACGTTCTGTGCCAGCAACCTTAGAGGTAAAGCCGGACAGGAAGTGATACATCGCCTGCGCCGGTGTCAGCCGCGAAATCGGAGGCAGGACACCAAAAGCGTCACAGGTCAGCATGATGATGTTCTTGGGATGCCCGCCCAACGCTGTATCGGACGCATTCGAGATATAATTCAAAGGGTAGGCGCAGCGCATGTTGGCCGTCAGGCTGTCGTCTTCGAAATCCAGCTCAAGCGTTTCCGGATCAAAGACCATGTTTTCAATGACCGTGTGCGGCATCGAGCAGGTGGCGTAGATTTCCGGCTCTGCTTTGGGGTCAAGACCGATGGTCTTGGCATAGCAACCACCCTCAAAGTTGAAAGTGCCGCGGTCGGACCAGCCATGTTCATCATCACCGATCAAAACGCGGGTTGGATCAGCGGAAAGTGTCGTTTTGCCTGTACCAGAAAGGCCAAAGAACACGGCCGTATCTACCGGATTTCCAGGCGCGTGGTTAGCCGAGCAATGCATCGGCATGATACCCTTTTCCGGCAACAGGTAGTTGAGCAGGGTAAAGACGGATTTCTTGTTTTCACCCGCGTATTCCGTACCGCCAATCAGGATCAGCTTTTTGGCAAAGTTCATCGCGATCACTGTCTCAGAGCGGCAGCCGTGCTTGGCTGGGTCCGCTTTGAAGCTTGGGCAGTTGATCACCGTAAAGTCGGGCACGAAGGTTGCCAGTTCCGACGCGTCAGGGCGGCGCAACAGGTGGCGAATGAAAAGCCCATGCCATGTAAGTTCGGTCACGACGCGCACATCAAGGCGATGCGCTGGATCAGCGCCGCCAAAAAGGTCCTGCACGTTGTAAGTGCCGCCCTTCATATGCGCGAGCATATCGGCGTGAAGAACATCGAACTTGTCCATGTCCATCGGTGGATTGTTTTCCCACCAGATGGTGTCTTCGACGTCGGGCGTCTTGACGACAAACTTGTCTTTTGGCGACCTGCCTGTGTGCTTACCGGTGGTGACAAGGAACGTGCCGCCCTTGCCGGTTACACCTTCACCAGCAGCGACTGCGGCGTCCTGCAATTCGGCTTCAGAGCGGTTGTAATACACATAACCCAGCCCTGTGATGCCTTGATCTTCAAGTTTCATCGATGGGTTGACCGTACCTTGGTCCATGGGTTCGCTCCTTGTTTGTGTGGCCGAAATGGCTAGCGATGCCACTCATTAACACCAAGTTTTCAAAAGCCGATACCCCACCTTAACATAGTTAGCGCAACCATTTTGATGTTAGCGCAATCAGCCAGACGTGATCGGTGAGGACAGGTCCAGCAAAGCCCCCGATCTGGCAAAAATGAGCCAATTGTGGCAAATTTGTGGCACGGTCCGAGTTAACGGTTGATTCGTTTAGATAAAAAGATGAAAAGTCTTGGTAAGCGCCCCATTAGCGGCGTGCCAGTCAATAAGGAACCGTAGCATGTCCAGAATTGCACTCGTGGATGACGACCGGAACATTCTTACCTCTGTTGCGATGACACTTGAGGCAGAGGGCTTTGAGGTAGAAACGTATAACGACGGCCAGTCCGCATTGGACGCATTTAATAAACGCATGCCCGATATGGCAGTCTTGGACATCAAAATGCCACGGATGGACGGGATGGATCTGCTTCAGCGGCTCCGCCAGAAAACTGCGATGCCCGTTATTTTCTTGACGTCCAAGGACGATGAGATTGACGAGGTGCTCGGGTTGCGGATGGGTGCTGACGATTACGTAAAAAAGCCATTTTCACAGCGTTTACTTGTGGAACGGATTCGGGCGTTGCTTCGCCGTCAAGATGCGCTTGCCGGTGAAGAAGTCGAAGAAACCGAAGAAACCAAGGTTATGGTCCGCGGCGAGCTGGTCATGGACCCGCTGCGCCACGCAGTGAAATGGAAGGGCCAAGACGTATCGCTTACCGTTACGGAATTTTTGCTTTTGCAGGCGCTCGCGCAGCGTCCAGGTTTTGTGAAAAGTCGCGATCAGCTCATGGATGTTGCCTATGATGATCAAGTTTACGTGGATGACCGCACCATCGACAGCCACATCAAGCGGCTGCGTAAAAAGATGCGCAACACCGATGACGAGTTTTCAGCAATCGAGACGCTTTATGGTATCGGTTACCGCTACAACGAAGAGTAAAATATGACTGCTGCGCCGAAAATTGACGTACGCGACCTGAAATCGGTCCGTGCGGCCGCGCGTGGCCCCGATCTGGTCTTGGGCGAGGATTGGGTTGAAGAAGTTGGTGGCGATGCCGAAAACATTCGTCGCGGACGTTTTGCGACACTGCGGCACTCGCCGATTGCGCGCAAAATCGTCACCTTCAATCTGATTGCATTGATCCTGCTGATTGCGGGCGTGCTTTATCTTAGCCCATCGCGTGACAGCCTCGCGTTCCAGCGCGCTAAGGGGTTGGTGAACGAGGCGCAGCTGATCGCTGACGTATTTGAAGCGCGGTTGCCGTCGATTGCACCTATCGACCTTGTTTCAGGTGACGGGATCGATCCCGAGGCAACGCTTGCTGCGCTCGATCTGCGTGGCGGTGTCGAAGTGACCGTGTTCTCAACCGATGCGGTTTTTGTGACCAGCGCCACCGGCATGCTTTCTGAAGGCGAGGCGGCTGATCTGGAACAGCAGACAGGCGGAACGTTTCTGATCGATTTCTTTTCGGGCCTTTTCTTTCAAATCATCTTCGGAAAGATCGCGGAACAGAGGTAACTGAACTGTCTCTGGTGGAGTATTGTCGGTGGTAACCGGATGAGGTTCTGGTGCTGCATAAACCGGTACTGCAATCTCCTCTACCCGTTCGCGTACTTCAACAATCTGAGCCGCACCGGTCTTGGGATGCGTTTCAATCCGCCTGCGTTCCGCCCATTTATAAGCGTCATCATGATGGTCCACGTAGCAGATCAGG
>CBDTYC010000128.1:0-7640 GCA_965364495.1 uncultured Yoonia sp.
AATCTTGCTTTGTAATACGTCAGCCAAAGCAATTGCCCGGATGCAGCGCGCCACGAGCGCTGCATTGACTACGCACCGCCTCATCACGGCCACCAATTTGACTGATGCCTATCATGTTGTTGAGCACCACCGCCCTGATTGCCTCATTCTGCAATCCGACCTCGCTGCCTGTCCAGACTTTGAACTGCTGGGATGCTTGCTCAAAAAACTCGGGGTTGGTTGCGTTATCTGGAATCAGTCCAACGGCTTGCCTTCGCGTCTGAAGCAGTTTGAATTCCACTATTTCGAAGGTGAGCACGCCATGACAACGTTGGATGAGATCATTCTCCTTGCGACCTCTCTCCCAACTGCCGGTGGCGCGCGTTCCATGCCTCCGCAGCAAATGGATACTTACGACCCGCGAAAGATGGTCATGATCGGTGCGTCCACCGGCGGTGTCGACGCCTTGACCCAAGTGCTGTGTCATTTCAATGCAATGACTCCCCCCACGCTTGTTGTGTTGCACACCGGAGCCCGTTTTATCTCAAGTTTGACCCGGCTATTGGATGGCCTGACCGAGGCGACGGTTCAGGTCGCGTCACAAAATTTGGTTTTGAAAAGGGGACATGTTTATCTTGCCCCCAGTGACACCCATCATCTGACGGTTTCTCCTGAAGATGGCAGAAGAATTGCACTTACTGTCGCCGACCCGTTGAACGGGCATCGGCCTTCGATCGACGCCTTGTTCCGGTCCGGTGCAAGAATTGCGCCTCACATTGTTGCAGGCCTACTCACAGGTATGGGACAAGATGGCGCGCGCGGGTTGCTTGCACTTCGGGACGCTGGCGCGCACACAATTGTGCAGGATCAAGCAACGAGTGTCGTCTACGGCATGCCGCGCGTGGCGGCGGAAATGGGCGCGGCAGTCGCACAGTTGCCCATTGATCACATTGGTCCCGCACTGCTGGAAGCAGCGCGGCCGGACATGCGGGTATGAGAAACCCAGCCAACATAATCACGGTGGTTCAAGGCGAATTCGCGGTATCGAAGGACCCTGACGTCATGATGTCGACCGTCCTTGGATCCTGCGTCGCAATGTGCCTGTTTGATCTAGAAAATCAGATTGGAGGAATGAATCATTTCCTGCTTGCCACATCGTCCGAGGCGAAAAGTGACGATCTGAAATATGGGATCAACGCGGTTGAACTTCTTATCAACCGATTGCTGCAATGCGGTGCAGAGCGCAACAACTTTCAGGCAAAGATTTTCGGGGGCTCGCGCATGACCGAACATAGCAGCGATATCGGTGCGGGGAATGCTGCCTTTGCCAAAGATTTCCTGGAAAAGGAGGGCATTCCATGCGTGGCCTCCAGTCTGGGAGGTGTCCAAGCGCGTCGTGTCCAGTTCATTCCTACATCAGGGGCGGCGCGGCAACTGCAAGTGTCGGGGTTTGCACCCGAAGAACTCCGGCCAGTAAAGCAAACGCGGCCACGATCCGAAATAACGCTGTTCTAGCCATTTGACATTGAACGATGACAACGGGGACGTTCTTTGGATCAATCCGACGAGTTGACCGTGTCAAAACCCCTTTCGTACAAGGACATAAACTGCCGCTGGCCACTAGAATTCACCCACTTAAGAAAGTGAACGACCGGATTTTCAAACCGAAGATCTGCGCACACGCAGACTAGGATAATATATCCCGAAGTCAGCTGATCAACCGTTGACCGTCATCTGTGTAGAATGTCGGTCAGGGCCGTTAGGCATCATCTTGTCGCGCTAAGGCAGACGCAGGCTTGCTTCCTGCGCATAGTGAACCTCGACTTTCGGACCCTATAACGGGTCTGCGACCCCCATTGCGAATGCGGCGGCATTCCTTTTCGCCACCAAGTTCCGCGATCCATGCTTCTGCTTCTGTTGTGTCGCGGGAAAAGCCTAGTCCGCAACCTCCCAAGGGACCGTGTAGGCATTCAGCGCATTCCCGATTTCTTCATCCGACACGCTGCCGGTTTTTTCGACAATTGCGACCAGTCCGCGCCGCTTGTCTTCGGTGACCGAACCAACTTGTGCCGCCAAATCACCTAGCGCGGCATTGTAGACGCGCGTGATCGCTCGCTTGCGCAGATCTGGTTTGAAAATCTTGCCAACGGCCGTTTTGGGCAGCTCGTCGAGCACCTCCAAATACTTTGGATGGGCAGCACGCTCATGAATATGTTGTTTGGCGTAGTCCAGCAATTCAGCCTCTGTGACGTCTGCGCCTTCGACCAGTTCGACATAGACGCAAGGTACTTCGCCAGCATGCTGGTCCGGCTGACCGATTGCCCCTGCAAACGCAACGGCGTCATGTCCCGCAAGTGCCTCTTCTATTTCGGCGGGGTCGATGTTGTGGCCGCCACGAATAATCAAGTCCTTGGCGCGACCAGTGATCCACAAATAGCCATCGGCATCCTTGCGGCCCAAATCGCCTGTTCGCAAGTACTCCGGTTTACCATCCGTTCCCGGATAAAATAGATCGGCGTTTTTGGCGGCTTCTGTATAGGTTTCACCGCCGGACACGCCGGGGTTTGAAACACAAATCTCGCCAATTTCGTCGATCCCAAGCTCAGTGCCCGTGGCAGGTGACATGATTTTCACGTCTGTGTAAGGGAATGGAAGGCCGATTGAACCGACGCGTTTTTCCCCGTCAGGTGGATTGATCGACACCAGACAGGTCGCTTCGGTCAGACCATAACCTTCGCAGATTGTCACACCTGCAGCTTCTTCAAAGCGGCGATAAAGCTCAAGCGGTAGAGGTGCCGACCCACAAAATGCCAATCGCAGGGTAGAGATATCGGCGTCGACTTTCCGCTGCATTAATGCCGACATTGCTGTCGGGACAGTGATCATGAATGTCACTTTGTGTTTTTCGACCAGCTTCCAGAAATTGTCGAACACGCCTTCGCCGCGGTAGCCTTGCGGCGTTGGAAATACGACCTGCGCACCGGACCCGAGCGAGGCCCCAAGTGACACGATTGTAGCAAAAACATGGAACAGGGGTAACGGGCATATTTGCACGTCTTTTTCAGTAAAGAGCAGCTTGTCCCCCAACCACGCATTATAAACAATGCCGGAATAGCGATGCTGCACGACCTTCGGCATACCGGTTGTTCCGCCTGTATGGAAATATGCGGCAACACGGTCAACTTTGCTGTCCTCAAATGCCAGCGCCGTCGGTTGTTTGTTCATTTCTGCATTGAAATCAAGCACTTTTGCCTGATGGGATACGGGGTTCTTGGGTCGTATCAAAGGGACAATCAAACGTTTGAGCCCTGTGAGATACCGCAATAAATCGACCTCGAGGACGTGGGTCACATTGGGAGCCAATCGCACGGCCTCTGCTGCTTTTTGTGCAACATCGGTTTTGGGGAAAGCCTTGAGCGTCACAAGAACCTTTGCATTCGTCTCGCGCAGGATCGCCGCGATCTGTTCGGCTTCCAGCAAAGGGTTGATCGGGTTCACGATACCGGCAACTTGTCCCCCCAGATAGGTCAGGATCGTCTCTGTCGCGTTGGGCAACAGAAAGGCAACAACGTCGTTTTCACCGACACCAAGGGCGCGAAACATATTGGCCGCCTGACCAGTTTTGTCGCGCAAGGTATTCCAATCCAACGTTTCGCATTTGGCATCTGGGTCGGACAAAAGACTAAAGCTCACCGCTTTGCGGGGCCCGAATTTCCCGGCAGTCTGGCTTAGCAATCCATAAGTTGTCGTGGGCGCGTTGCGCTCTGCCCACGGTTTTTCGTTCTCGATTGCGTCACGATCTGCGGCTGTTGCAAAAGTCATGCCGTCTCCTCCCTGATATCTTACCGCATGCTTTGCTGCGGCCTCCCTGGCTATGCAGGTTGGGGAAGAAATCGGTCGACCACAAGTCTAACGCTACGAAAGCTGTCGCTATTCGGCCGCAAGACCTTCGGTAAATTGCAATCGGGCAAGCCTTGCATATAGTCCGTCCTCAGCCACCAAAGCGTCATGCGTGCCTTGTGCTGCGATTTTCCCGTTCTCCATGACGATAATTCTGTCGGCTTTTTTCACGGTCGCAAGGCGGTGCGCGACAATCAAAGTTGTCCGTGTGCGGGCCAGTTCTTCGACGGCCCGTTGCACCGCGTATTCACTTTCGGCATCAAGCGCACTTGTCGCTTCGTCCAAAAGCAAGACCGGCGCGTCACGCAAAATTGCACGTGCAATCGCAATCCGCTGTTTTTGCCCACCTGACAGCATCACACCACGTTCTCCTACATAGCTGTCGTAGCCGTCTGGCAGGGCCAACAAGAAATCATGCGCAGCCGCAGCTTTTGCGGCTTCTATCACTTCGGCGTCACTGGCGGTGGGTCTGCCAAACCGGATGTTTTCGCGGGCCGTATCGGCAAAGATAACCGGATCCTGAGGAACCAGCGCGATATATTTGCGGAAATCCGCCCTGTCCAAGTCGCGCAAATCGTGTCCGTCGATCTTGATTGCGCCATCTTGCGGATCATAAAAGCGCTGCACCATCTGAATGATCGTCGTTTTGCCAGCACCTGACGGCCCCACCAGCGCAACCGTTTCACCCGGTTCAATCGTCAGGTTTACACCGTCCAAAGCAGAGATTTTCGGGCGTGACGGATAATGGAACTGCACGTTCTCGAACGTCAATGCGCCGCGCACGGGTTCTGGTAATACAAGCGGATTGACCGGATCCTGCACACTGTCTTCGGCAGTCAAAAGCTCGACCAAGCGTTCTGTCGCGCCCGCGGCACGCTGCACCTCGCCCCAGACTTCTGACAAGGCAGCCACGGCACCACCGACCATGATTGTGTAGAACATGAACTGGACCAAACCACCTTCGGTGATTTCACCCGCGCTCACATCTTGCGATCCCATCTGCAAAAACAACACAATTGCCGCAAACACCATGAAGATCACGATTGCCGTCAAAGCCGCCCGTGTCAGAATCCGGCGGCGCGCCGAACGGTAGCTTTGCTCGGTCACCTCATCGAATTTTGCACGGCTCAGGTCTTCATGCGTAAAGGCCTGTACTGTTTGGGCCGACAGCAGTTGCTCTGATGCGTCGCCGCTTGATTCAGCGATTAAGTCTTGGTTTTCCTTGGACAAACTGCGCACGCGGCGGCCCAGAAACAAAATCGGAAATAGCACGACAGGGATCGGCCACAGGACCATCACACTCATCTTCACTGACGTCAGCAGCATCAGAATTACGCCACCGATGAAAATCAGGATGTTGCGCAAAGCGATAGAAGCAGAGCTTCCGATAACCGACAGGATAAGGGTTGTGTCAGTCGTAATCCGGCTAAGAACCTCACCGGTCATGATGCGTTCATAGAACGCAGGGCTCATGCTAATCATGCGGTTGAAAACGGCCTTGCGGATGTCTGCCACAACCCGCTCGCCCAAACGCGTTACAAGATAATAGCGCGCAGCCGTACCAAAGGCCAAGAAGACGGCAACTGTCAGCATCAAGGTGAAATGCCGGCTGATCTCTTGGCTATCGAGGCCAAAGCTGTCTACCACCAGACGCGCAACAATCGGAAAACTAAGCGCGACCATCGCCGTGAAAACCAACGCAAATCCCGCGCCGATCATATTCAAACGATATGGTTTCATGAATGGCCAGAGGGCGCGCAATGCGCCAACCTTTTTGCCTACTGGCCGGTCCTCGGGCTTTGGTCTTTGTACGTCGGCCATCAAGCTTCCTTTATCTCAGGGTTGAGACATAAAACTGAACCGAACGTTTCACAAGTCGGTGGCGCATTTAAGTGTACCAGAAAATCGCGGCACGATGTCGTGTGACCGCGCATTCTGCCCTGGACGTCACGTACCTTGAAATTGGGAAAGTTGGAGCGGGCGAGGGGAATCGAACCCCTATCTTCAGTTTGGAAAACTGAGGTCTTAACCATTACACAACGCCCGCGACCTTTTTGGGGTCTATTTCACCTATGTTGCGAGGTCAAGAAGCAGGTTTTGGATCACTGACCTTTTCTGCCAACAGGTGCACCTTTGGCGACAAGCAGAGGCTTACAGCTAACGCGATTTACCGCCAGTTCTTGGCGCGTGAATTTGATCCGCCGACGAAGTAGTCTCTTCGGCCTTTTGCTCGGGTCTACGGTTCACGGATCAGGGGCGCAAAGAAATGAAGATGGCAATTTTGGCGCGCACATCTGACCGTTACCTACATTGCTCAACCGCTGACTATCGCACCAAGTTCTTGTTTTGGAGATCATAATACAAAGCATCGGAAACAGTCTGAGATGCTGGTGAACCCTTGGCGGGCTAGCAATTGGCAGCGTACTTGGTGCACTATCGGTAGGACACAAACAGGACGCGCAATGAACACTCAGCACCAGTATGCCCCCAGCCCGGGCCCCACGACTGCATCGGGGTTCTGGATTGATCATCCTGACCATCAGGCATGGTTGAAATCCCAAAGCGAACGCCAGTTCGCTTTCTTTGCCGCCAGCAAGCAGGAGGACCGCGCGGGATTTCATCAGTTGGATTATGACGGCCGGCCAATGGCCGCTGATGTGCAAGAATTACATTCAACCACGCGGCTCGTGCATTCTTATGCGCTAGGGATGGTGCAAGGGTATGCGGGTGCCGAAGCGCTCGTCGATCAGGGCATGGCCTACCTTGGCAGCCACCATCGCGATCCTGTTCACGGCGGCTTTGCTTGGGCAATCGACGAAGACGGCATTCGCGACGGGCGCAAACTGGCCTATGGGCATGTCTTTGTGCTGCTCGCTGTATCCAGCGCCAAGAACGTCGGCCACCCCGACGCAGGCGCGCTTTTGTCCGAGATCGGCGACATTCTGGACCAACACTTCTGGGATGACGAAGCGGGACTTCTGTGTGATGAATGGAACCGCGATTGGACGCCATTTTCGACCTATCGCGGCATGAACGCCAATATGCATGGCGTCGAGGCGATGCTGGCTGCATATGAGGCAACCGGAGATTCCAGATTTCTAGCGCGTGCCGGACGCATCCTGGCGTTCTTTACGGGGAAAATGGCACCCGCCGAAAACTGGCGTATCCCCGAACACTACACGCAAGACTGGAAGGTCGACCGCGCCTATTCCGGTGACCACATGTTCCGACCTGCGGGAACTACCCCTGGTCATTCGTTCGAACTTGGCCGCTTGCTATTGCAGCATTGGGACTTGAGCGGTCGTCCGCAAACAAACGCACCCACGGTTGCCCGCAATTTGATCGAACAGGCTTTGCAGGATGCGTGGCTGCCCGATGGTGGCATTGCGTACACTCTGAATTTTGATGGAAGTATCGCTGACGGGTCGCGGTTCTGGTGGCCCGTTGCCGAGGCTATCGGGGCGGTTGCCGCGTTGATCATGCTCGACAAGCGGCAAGACGACGAAATCTGGTATCGCAAGCTTTGGACGTTCGCTCATGCGCATTTCATTGATCATAAACGCGGCGGGTGGTTTCCGGCGATAGATTCAGCGGGTATGCCCACGCAGTCGATTTTTGCGGGGAAACCTGATATTTATCACTCGGTTCAGGCATGTTTGATCCCGCTTTCGGGGCGGTTATCGCGATTGTTCAGCGCCTGATAACGACACCGCACTGCTGATTTTCCTGTACGGGCTGTTCTCGCGCCTTTCGGAGAGATG
>CBDTYC010000129.1:0-7634 GCA_965364495.1 uncultured Yoonia sp.
CGCAGAGGGAGGCTGGATCGGCATGTCAGCGTCACCCGAAGTTGGTGGCTTGGGTTTGCCGATGACCTTGACCAACACAGTGAATGAAATGACTGCCAGTGCGTGCCTGTCCCTGCAGCTTAGCCCCTTGATGACCCAAGGCCAGATTGAAGCGCTGGAACATCACGCCTCGGATGCAATCAAGGCGCTATATATTCCCAAGCTGATCTCGGGTGAATGGAACGGCACCATGAACCTGACAGAGCCGCAGGCAGGGTCAGATGTTGGCGCATTGCGCACCAAGGCCGAGCCCAATGAGGACGGCACATATGCAATCACCGGTCAAAAGATCTATATCAGCTGGGCCGACAACGACTTTACCACAAATGTCTGCCACCTTGTGCTTGCACGCCTGCCGGACGGCGTATCCGGCACGAAGGGGATCAGCCTTTTCATGGTTCCCAAATTACTGCCCGATGCAGACGGCAATCCGGGCAAAAAGAATGATCTTCGCGTGGTCAGCCTTGAACATAAAATGGGTTTGCACGCATCGCCCACAGCCGTGATGGAATATTCTGGCGCCACGGGCTGGCTTGTTGGCGAAAAACATGGCGGTATGGCCGCGATGTTTACGATGATGAATAACGCAAGATTGGGTGTTGGCACCCAAGGCGTCGCCGTCGCCGAGGCGGCATTCCAGCACGCGCTGGCCTATGCTCAAGATCGCAAGCAAGGCAAAGCTGCCGGAACCGGCGCGATCATTGAACATGCTGACGTGCGGCGGATGCTTGCGACGATGAAGGCCGACACCTATGCCGCCCGCGGCATATCGATGATGAACGCCGTTGCAATTGACATGGCCGCAGCCACAGGCGATCCAATTTGGCAGGCTCGCGCCGCCTTCCTGACGCCAATCGGCAAGGCGTTCGGCTCTGACATCGGCTGCGAGGTGTCCGCAATGGGCATCCAGGTTCATGGCGGAATGGGATTTATCGAAGAAACCGGCGCTGCCCAGTTTGCCCGCGATGTGCGCGTGACAACCATTTACGAAGGCACCAACGGGATTCAGGCAATGGACCTGACGGCACGCAAATTGATGGATGGTGGCGACGCCGCGTTCCGCATTCTAGAAGAAATTCAGGCTGGTGCAGAGACTGCAAAAGAAAAACATCCAGACCTTGCCGAGGCAGTCTGGCAGTCGGTCGAAGCCCTGCGCGAAACGACGGAATGGTTGGTCGCCCAAGAGGATTTGAACAACCGTTTTGCGGGTGCGGTGCCATATTTGCGGGCATTCGCGCGGGTCTTGGGCGGGCATGTGCACCTGACGAGCGCCGTATCTGGTGACGCGGCGCGCGCGCGGTTGGCGGCATTCTATATCAATCGGATTCTGCCAGAGCACTTGGGCTTGCTGACGCACACACGCGAAGGTGCCGCCGATCTGATGGCGATTTCTGCAGATGACCTTGCCGCCTGATGGGCAAGTTTGAAAGCGGTCTTCGTTACCCATTTCCAGATCCGCCTGCCGCAGGCGAAGCGGTCAGCGTGGCATCCGGCGTTCTTTGGATGCGCCTGCCGCTGCCGATGGCGCTTGATCATGTGAATGTTTATGCACTGGATGACGGCGACGGCTGGACAATCATTGACACCGGCTTTGCGTCCAAGCGCAGTCGTTCAATCTGGGAAAAGCTGCTTGCAGGACCACTGCAAGGCCGGCCCGTCAAACGCGTCATCGTCACACACCACCACCCTGATCATGTCGGGCTTGCAGGCTGGTTTCTGCAAAACGGCGCAACGCTGTGCATGCCACGGACAGGCTGGCTGATGGCGCGGATGCTGACGCTTGACGTTCAAGAGACCCTTAGCGCAGAAGCATTGGCCTTTTACAAACTTGCGGGAATGGATCCTGCTGTACTGGCGCAACGCCGCACCGATCGACCATTCAATTTCGCTGATTGCGTCGCACCTTTGCCGCTGGGCTACACGCGGTTGGTTGACGCAGACTCCATCACGATTGGCGGGCGCACATGGGACATCCGTATGGGCAACGGCCACGCCCCGGAACACGCGACATTCTGGAGCCGCGATGACAATCTTGTCATAGGCGGCGACCAATTGCTGCCTTCGATCAGCCCCAACCTTGGTGTTTACCCGACCGAACCTGACGCCGACCCTGTCACTGACTGGCTTCGCTCTTGCGAGACGTTTCAGGGTTTTGCCACAGATGACCAGCTTGTTCTTGGCGGGCATAAACTGCCTTTCACGGGCCTGCCGCTGCGTTTGCACCAGTTGATCGGCAACCATCACAGTGCGCTAGAGCGCCTACTTGCGCATTTGACCGAACCCCGCAGTGCGGGGGAATGCTTTGTGCCGTTGTTCAAACGCAATATCAAAAGCGGCGAATATGGGCTGGCTTTGGTCGAGGCCGTCGCGCACCTGAACCACCTGCACCAAGCGGGGCTAGCCACCCGGATTATGCGCGAAGACGGCGCTTGGGGCTTTCAGGCGACTTAGGCCGCGATAGCATCACCGAATGGCTGAAACGTGAAACCGTCGGTGGTCACACGGCACAAGCTATCTTGGGGGATAGCTGTCCACCGATGGGCCACCCCGCAAAGCGGCTCTGACGCGACAGACCGTCCACCGTTGTCAAGAACACCCGATACATAAAGCGTGGGTGCAGGTCCGACGGATGCATGGCGAAAAGCATAGAGCGTGTTGCCATCCGAAAAGACACAAGACAGCTTGATAGGAGCCTCGGGTGGGGCCGCACCAATCTGGTCGAGGGTCGCGGCAATCGCCGCCTGCGGATCGCCGGCCAGTCCATTGGCCAGCAATGTCAGAAAGATCATTTCGCTGTCCGTCGTGCCGCGAATGGCGGAAAAGAGATCATCAGGCAAACCCGCAAGCATCCTGCGCCGAATAGCTGAAAAATGCGGGATCTGCCCGTTATGGCAGAAAGAAAACCTTTCATACGTGAAAGGGTGACAATTTACGCGGCTTGTCTCGCCCACTGTCGAGGCACGGATATGTGCTATGAAATGATGCGACCGCACCATTCGGCACAGGTTCGTCAGGTTGTCATCTGCCCAAGCAGGCAAGACATCGCGGTAAAGGCCCAGATCGCCTTCGGCACCATACCAACTGACACCGAAACCATCGCCGTTCACTGCCAGCTTTGCCTCGCAGGCATGCTGGCTTTGCTTCAGTAGCGAATGCGCGGGGCGCACGACGATGTTTTCCAGCGGGATAGCGGGGCCCGTGTAGGCCGCGATGCGACACATGCTAGTGGCGGCTCTCGATGCGGGCGTGCAGACGCTTGAGGATACGGCTGGCTGTTGTTTCGCACAAAGCAGGGATCACCGCATGCACCAATGCAGCCAAAGCGGCTGTGCCAAGCCAGAACGCAAATCCGAACGCAAAACGCATGTGCTGCACATAAGTCTCATGCACTGTTGCGGGATGATCCAGAAACAACGCAGCCAGCGGGTTCTTGCGGATCGGTGTGTGTGAGACGTCAGACATGAGTAGTTTCCTTTTGTTGCAATGGTGAAACTAGACAACCCATCTGAAGAACGGGTCCCAAATGTGATTGTAATTTCCAACATTCATGGGATACTGTCCCATCAATGATTCATAAATTAGACACAATAGACCGCGCCATCCTGAAGCACTTGCAAATCGATGCAACGCTGTCCGTCGACGACATCAGCGAGGCGGTGAACCTTTCACGCAATGCCTGTTGGCGGCGGATCAAAGCACTTGAGCAAGCAGGCGTGATAAAAGGCCGCGTCGCATTGGTTGACCCTGCAAGTGTTGGCGTGCCGTTGACCGCGATGGTGCTGATCCGCACCAACGCGCATGACGCGGCATGGATGAAGCAGTTTCAAGCTACCTTGCATAGCCTGCCCGAAATCGTGGGCGCCTACCGCATGACGGGCGATCTTGATTACGTGTTGCGCGTGCGTGTAGCAGATGTCCCCGCCTACGATGCCTTTTACAAAAGGCTGACATCACGGATTTCTGTCTCGGACATTTCGGCAAGTTTCGTTATGGAAGAGATTAAGGAAACAACAGCGGTGCCGCTATGACCAAGTCAACGATGCAAATTGATACCTCGGCAGAGCTTATGGAAAATGACGTTTTGCCGAAATTCAACGAAGTTCATACGGACCCGAATGCGGCGCGCGTGTCTGATGCGGTTTTGCCAAAGGCACTTGCGGAATCGGTCCAAAAGAAAAGTCCCGCACAATGGGCTTACGAACGGATCATCATGTACATCCAGAACTTCGAACAACAACTCGACAATGATCACGAGGTCGGATTGGGCCTTGCGGGGGGCAACACCGGCGTCATTCGCATCGAAGGTCTGGGCTATTACGATCCCGACATTATTACCTACTACGGCGTGAACGAGGCGGGCGCGAAAACGCAACTGATCCAACATGTCAGCCAGCTGAACGTTTCGCTGGTCGCCAGCGCCAAGCACATCGACCAGCCAGAACCAACACGGATAGGTTTTCGCCTTGCAACAGCATTGGACCGCGCAGAAGATGTGACGACCTGACCCCGTGACATAGGCAAATGAATCGGCTATGCGCGTAGCAAATCAGATTGTGAAGGAGCCCTAAGATGGCTGAACATAAGCACGGCGAAATGGACACCTCGGTTCAGGAAAAAACCTTTGACGGTTTCATGAACATGACAACAAAGACCACGATCGGGATTATCGTCCTTTTGGTCTTTCTGGCGCTTGTTGCTATCTAAACAGACGTGGACCGCCGCAGGTTTATAGTCGGGCTGCCGCTTGCGCTTTCGGCGTGTGCCGCCCAAGAGGTATGGGCCCCTGACGACGTTGTCGCGCGGGCCATTTACCGCGAACCCGGTCGCAAGTACCTGACCCTTTACACCATGAAGGGGATCGGTACCGACAACGGAGAGCACTCGGCGCTGCTAATCAATGCCAGCCAACGTGTGATGTTCGACCCCGCCGGATCGTGGTCGCAAGAAGTGATGCCAGAACGCAATGACGTGCTTTTTGGCGTGACGCCACGGCTTGAGGATTACTACGTCAGCTTTCACGCCCGTGTCACCTTCTACGTCATTGGCCAAACTGTCGAAGTCTCGCCGGAAGTCGCTGAACAAGCACTAAACCTGTCGCTGAAAGCAGGCCCCGTGCCGCGCTCGTACTGCGCACGCGTGACATCTGATCTTTTGCGCCAATTGCCGGGGTTCTCCGGAATTTCTCCGACATGGTTTCCCAACTCGATCGAAAGTGATTTCGCCAAGCTGTCTGGCGTCACCACCCGCGAATACCGCGAAAACGATGACGACGATAAAACAATCGCGGCGGCAAGGATCAATGCGGCCCTTACAGCAGGGCAGTAAGACCCATCGCCGAATAGAGCGTCACTGCGCCGCCCAGGATGGCCCACAATACGTTGCGCGTCCAAATCCCGATCACGACCGTCGCAATCGCCGCAAGCATACGCACAGGATCAAAATCGCCCTCTGTCGCCACGGGCCACAGGACAAGCGGTGCAACCATCCCCGGCAAAACCGCGACAGGTGTAAAGCGTAATAGCCGCAACACAAACGCAGGCATTTGCCGGTCACCGATCAATCCCAGAAACGAGAACCGGATCAGGAAGGTGCCGATCCCCATGATCGCAATGATCAGCCAAATTTCCGTGGCGGAATATGTCATTGGGTGCGCCTTTCCATCCACATTTCGACCAAAGCCCCCGTCAGCATTGCAGCCCCTGCTGCAATCAACAGCCCCGTGCCCGAGGGCAACCCTACTAGGGCCAACGCGACGGAAATAGACATTGCGGCTGCGGCTACATGCGCAGGCGATTTTACCATCGGGGCGACCATCGCAAGGAACATGATTGGCATGATGAAATCCAGCGCCCAAGCGTCCGGGATCACCTGCCCCGCGACTGCACCAACGAATGTCATGCCGAACCACAACGGCGTGATCGGCGTGGCAACCCCCAGAAAATAGGCAACGCGATCCGAAACGCTCATTTCGGGGCGGGCCTCGTAGCGGGCAACGGACGTGATATAGGTTTGGTCAAAATTCAAGTATGCAACAAACGCACGTTGCCACAACGGCGCGGTCCCCAGATACGGGACCAACGATGCCGAATACATCGCCATACGCAAGTTCACAGCCAAAGCAGCCAACAGCACAAATGCAATACTGGCGTTTTCGACCATCAGTTGCAGTGCCGCGAACTGGGCTGCCCCGGCGATGACCAGCACGGTAAAGCCCATTGCTTGCGCGAGTGTTAGCCCCGCATCCGTCGCGATCACGCCGAACAGTGTGGCAAAGGGAATCGCCATCAAAATGAACGGTGCGCCATCGCGCACTCCTGCCCAGTAAGCGGATTTCGCAGGTGTTCCTGTCGGTGTTTTCGCGGTGGAAGTCGTCATGGCTTTGCCCTAGCTTAAACGCGTTGCAACAGGCTTTACCCATGCAGACAGGGAATGACAATTGGCGCTTATCAACGACACCTCGGGCTATCTGATTGCGCCGGACCCTGCGCGCCCGCGTCTGACGCGGGCCGTTCAGGGCACCGACCAGAACGGGCAGATCATCGATTTGAACGTCGTCGAAGAACGCCCGTTGACTATCTTTCTGAACTCCCAAGAAATCGTCACCGCCATGACAATCGGTGACTACCCTGAATACCTCGCGCTCGGGTTTTTGCGCAATCAGGGGATGCTAAAGGACGACGACATTCTGCAAGGCGTTGACTACGACGAAGAACTTGAAACTGTTGTGGTCCGCACGAAAAGCCAGACAACCTACGAAGATAAACTCAAGAAAAAGACCCGCACCAGCGGCTGCGCCGTCGGAACCGTCTTTGGCGACATGATGGAAGGGCTCGAGGGTGTGACCCTGCCCGACCTGCCCGTCCGCACCTCTGATCTTTATGCGCTGGCAGCGACGATCAACCGGACTCCGTCGCTTTACCTAGAGGCCGGAGCGATCCACGGCACGGTCTTGTGCCAAGGCAACCGCCCGCTGGTCTATATGTAGGACGTCGGCCGCCATAATGCTGTCGACAAAATCGCCGGCTGGATGCTGTCCGAAGGCGTAAGTGCCACCGACAAAATGCTTTATACAACCGGACGACTAACCTCTGAAATGGTCATCAAAACCGCAATGATGGGCATACCCGTACTTGCGTCCCGCTCTGGCTTTACGGCGTGGGGCGTCGAAATCGCGCAGCAGATCGGCCTGACCCTGATCGGACGCATGAAAGGACAGCGATTTGTTTGTCTGGCCGGTGAAGAACGCCTGATCCGCGACGCTGATCCTGCAAGTATTGCAGACGAACCGCGCAAAATGGGCCGCAAAGGGTCAGGATCATGAAACAGCCACTGGGTGTCATTCTTGCCGGTGGGTTGGCGACGCGCATGGGCGGGGGTGACAAGGGTCTGCTCACGCTTGGGGGCGGCACGATCTTGTCGCATGTCATTGCACGTTTTGAGCCGCAAGTCGCAGCAGTCGCACTGAACGCGAACGGAGATGCTACGCGCTTTGAAGAACTGGGCTTACCCGTCATCAGTGACAGTATTTCAGGGTTTGCAGGTCCGTTATCAGGCGTACTGGCAGGTCTTGATTGGGCGGCCGCAAAGGGCGCAAG
>CBDTYC010000130.1:0-7590 GCA_965364495.1 uncultured Yoonia sp.
GAAAGATGCACAACGGATTCACAGACATATTCGTGGGCAGACTTTGAAAAAACCACGTAAGCTTCGGTCGGTCGTCCTGCATACTTGCTCAGGATTTCGTCCATTTCCGTTTTCACGTGGGTTTGAAGTGCTTCGCCAATGTCGATTTGCTTGCCGCTGATTTGGTAACGCATCGTTTCTCCTTAATTAAGTCGTGAGGTGCCGAAAGACGTGCCAACTTGCGTCGGCAGGATTGCGAAACCTCAACATATTTGATGGTGATAACTCCCTGATTTCTTTTGACTTATCCGCAAGGACCGGCAAAGCGCCGGCACGGTTGCGGGGAAAGATATCGGGTTCGTCATCAACTACAGTTGGCTATAAAACCCTAGCGCTTGTCAATGATACAGTCGCCTATGGCATGAAAAGAATCAGTTCACGCGGAAATTATTGCCAAGGTAAACACGTCGTACATTGTCGTCCTTGATGACTTCTTGGGTTGTCCCGCTCATCAATACTTTTCCATCGTGCAGGATGTAGGCGCGGTCAACAATTTGCAGCGTCTCTTGCACGTTGTGGTCTGTAATCAGAACGCCAATACCGCGATTCTTGAGGTCGGAAACAAGGTGCCTGATTTCGCCAACGGCAATTGGGTCAACGCCTGCAAACGGTTCATCCAGCAACACGTATTTCGGCCCTGCGGCCAAGCAGCGCGCTATCTCGACACGGCGACGTTCGCCGCCCGATAGCGCCATAGCAGACGCGCGCCGGAGATGTTCGATCGAGAATTCCGACAGCAATTCCTCTAGGCGCTCGCGCCTGCGGTGTCTGTCGGCGACAGCGATTTCAAGAATTGACAGGATGTTGTCTTCGACGGACATGCCACGGAAAATCGACATTTCCTGCGGCAGATAGCCGATGCCAAGTTGCGCGCGGCGGTACATTGGCAACGTTGTCACGTCCCGCCCGTCAATGATGACGCGGCCACTTTCAGGCGTGACCAATCCGGCGATCGCGTAAAAGCAGGTCGTCTTGCCAGAGCCGTTTGGCCCCAATAGCGCCACAACCTCGCCCCGGCCAAGGTTGATGCTGACATCGCGAATGACAGGGCGTTTGCGATAGCTTTTGCGCAGGTTGATGATCTGAAGGCCGACATCGCCGTCTTGAATCGAAAGGTTTGCTGCGGCGTTCATTAGTTATCGCCCTGCTGCAAGATCGTCCGCACGCGGCCATCCATTGTTGCGGTGCCATCGGTGACGTTGATGCGCATTCGTCCGGCAGAAATCGCACTGCCACCTTGGGTCAACAAGACCTCTCCGGTCAAAACCAGAAATCCGGTCTCGATATCGTAGTCGGCTTCTTGCGCCTCTGCGGCCTCGGTCGCGGTTACGAACGTGACCCCGCCTGACGCAATCAATCGTGCAATTTGTGAGGTATCGCTGCCATAAACCACTTCGACCCGTCCGGCCGTGATCCTTAGATCACCTTGGCCGATGATGACGTCACCATCAAAGACAGCCATACCGGTGTCCTGGTCAACTGACAGGCTATCCGCCGTTACTTCGATCGCTGCCGATGTATCGACGGTCAATCCACCCAAAGCGACGTTCGTCTGCGCAACTGCGGTGTTGGCCAGCAAAAGCCCCGTGCAAAGTGCAATCAGTTTTATCATGCGTCATTGGTCCTTCGTCACGGGGTTTGGGGGGTGTATAACAGGTGGACGCCATCGGTGAACAGCATCTGTTGGCCCGCCTGCGGCGTTGCGACTTGAAAGGTCACCTTTCCGGCGGTCAGTTCCCCGAAAGGCGCGCGTATTTCCAGCAAACCCGCAGAGGTTACGCGACCAGTATCAAGTTCAGCGATCAGGCCGTTGGTTTCCATTTCATACCCGTTCGAAGTTTCCAAGCGGGCCAAGCCGAGAAAACTGGCAACGCGCGCGCGCCCGTCGACCTCGCCCTGGACGGCGGTGACTTCGACAAATGTGCGGTCGGGCGTGTCCAGGCGCAGGTGGATTTCATCAATGACGACTGTATCGGCACGTGTAGTATCCGGCCGGGCGGATTTTGCCGAAATAACGATAATGTCGCCATTGTCAGTCACACCAGAAAATTCAGGGGCAGAGACCCTTTGTTCACGTGCGATTTCTTCGGCACGGGTGAAGGCAGCGATATCAGGTTCGCCGGAATCGCGGGCGAATAGAAACAGGGTCGACAACAGGGCCAGAGCGCAAAGCGGTAGGATGATTTTGGCCCAACCAACCAGTTGTGAATGCAGGTTATCGCCCACCATCTCTCCTATGCAATTCCGGCCCTAAGGCAGTCGTGAATATGCAAGAAGCCGGCAACTTGACCCTGTCCAGCCGGATCAACCGCAAACAGGCAGGTGATGGTTCGGCTATTCATGAGTGCGACCGCTTCTTCGGCAAGCGCGCTGGGGCTGAGTGTTGCGGGGTTCGGTGTCATGACTTCGCTGGCGGTATGGTCCAGCAGTCCCGACATATGGCGACGCAGGTCACCATCCGTGACAATGCCGATCAGCTTCTGGCTTTGATCTGTCACGCCAACCACACCGAACCCCTTTTGACTGATGGCGAGCAGCGCATCACTCATCGGGGTGTCTGCTGGCACTAGCGGAACCTTGTCGCCAACGTGCATCAGGTCGGAAACTTTGGACAATCGTGCGCCCAGTTTGCCGCCAGGGTGAAACTCGCGAAAGTTCTCAGGCGTGAATTTGCGGTGTTCCATCAACGCCACGGCCAGCGCATCACCTAGTGCCAGTGTCATGGTGGTTGATGTTGTCGGGACAACGCCTGTGCCGCATGCTTCGCCCATGTCGGGCAAGACGATTGCCACATCGGCCCGCGTCAAAAGGGTGCTATCTGGCCTGCTGGCCACCCCGATCATAGGAATGGAAAAGCGGCGGGTATAGGCGACAAGGTCGGCCAATTCGGGGGTTTCGCCAGAATTGGACAGGACCAAGACGACATCGCCACGGGTCATCATCCCAAGGTCGCCGTGGCTGGCCTCGGCGGGGTGGACGAAATGCGCTGGCGTGCCCGTGCTTGCAAAAGTTGCAGCGATCTTGCGGGCGATATGGCCGGATTTTCCCATGCCACTGACGATTACGCGCCCTTTGGCATTCAACAAAAGCGCGACCGCTTCGCCAAACCGATCATCCAACTGATCCGCCAATTGCGTCAGCGCGTCTGCTTCGATGGAAATCACCCGTTTGGCGGAAGCGAGAAATTTTGCGTGATCTTCCATCAGTGTGCAAAGATATCAAGGTCGGGCCAACCGACCAGATCAAGTTTGGCCCGCGTGGGCAGGAAGTCGAAACAGGCTTGCGCCACTTCGGTCCGGTTTTCACGCGCAAGAAGCACGTCAAACTTCTCTTTTAGCTGATGCAGGTAAAGGACATCCGAAGCCGCATAGTCCAGCTGCGCAGGAGTAAGCGAAGGCGCGCCCCAATCGCTTTGCTGTTGATGCTTGGAAATATCGATGCCGACCATGTCTTGCAGTAGAACCTTTAGCCCATGCCGATCGGTATATGTGCGCACCAGTTTTGAGGCGATTTTGGTGCAATAGACCGGGGCTGTCGTTACCCCAAACGCGTTCAGCAATGCAGCGATGTCAAAACGACCAAAGTGAAAAAGTTTCAAAACGGCAGGATCTTCTAGCATGGCGCAAAGATTGGGTGCTGCTGTCTGTCCTTGAGAGACTTGAACCAAATGACAATCGCCATCGCCGCCTGACATCTGGATCAGGCACAAACGATCCCGATGGGGGTTCAGACCCATAGTTTCGCAATCAATCGCAACAACCGGTCCAAGGTTCAGGCCGTCCGGCAGATCATTCTGGTAGAGGTGGTTCGCCATCGGTTGCCCTTTTCATTCATCCCGCATGCTTTTCAGATACGGGTTGTCTGGACGATCCTCAAGCCCGGTATGCAACTGGCGCGGTTTCTGGCCCGGCATGCAGGACGCCCTGCGCATTTTTGGCCAGCCAATTTGTAAACTCTTGCGGGGGCATTGGCCTGCCAAACCCATAACCTTGCCCGACGCCGCAACCGCGATCATTCAAGTGCTTGGCTTGCGCCATCTCCTCGACACCTTCGGCAACAACCTGCAGCCCAAGTTCACTTGCCAAGGCGAGGATCGCGCGAACGACACTATCTGCAGCCTGATCCGGTAGTGGCGCAATCAAGGAACGATCAAGCTTGATGCCTGACAACGGCAATTGCGTCAGTTTGGACAGCGAGGCATATCCGGTTCCGAAATCATCAAGCTCGAGGGCGATGCCGCATTCCGCAAGGCTATCAATGTTAATGGCGGCCATATCGTCCTTGCCGTTGATCAGCGTCGTTTCCAAAACTTCGACGATCACTTGATCTGCTTCCAGCCCTGAACGCCGCAACGCCATCAAGAAGCGTTCAATGAGGTTTGGATCGGCAATCGTATCTGGGGCAGCGTTTAGTGAAATGACGGGTCGCCAGACGCCTGATTGTTCCCATAGGTGTGCCTGGCGCATCGCTGCTGCCCATATTGCATGGTCCAGTTCGATCATTAGCCCGGCCCGTTCTGCCGCTGGCAAAAACTGATCGGGGGTCAACAGACCGCGGGTTGGATGCCGCCAGCGCGCCAGAACCTCTGCGCCATGAAGCTTGCCGTCGGCCAACCTGACCTGCGGTTGAAACCATGGCTCGAACTGGTCTTGTTCAATGGCCTCTCGCAAATCCATTTGCAGTTTTTGCATCATGCCAAGACCTTCACGCAGATCGCGTGTGAACTCCTGCGTGCGATCACCGCCCGCACCTTTGGCTGACTGAAGTGCGATTGCTGCATCTGCAACGATCTGCATTGGTTCTTTGGGGTGGTCACCAATGCACAGATATCCAATGCTTGCTTTGATAGAAATGCGCCGCCCGATCAGGTCGAACGGTTCACCCAATGCGTCCATGACGCGGCGCAAAACGGCCTTTGGCGGCTCGTCCGCTATAAGGACGAACTCATCATCACTGATATGTGCCACGATGTTTTCGTCGTCGACGCACCCCTTAAGCGCACGACTGACTGCAATCAAAAGCGCGTCGCCATAGGCATGCCCCAGCATGTCATTGATCGATTTGAAATCGTCGATCCCGACGAGATAAAGCAGCCAGTCTGCGGCCTTTTCCTTGCGGATTGCATCGCTCAATTGTGCCTCGAGCGAGGTGCGGTTCGGCAATCCTGTCAACTGGTTATGATTGACCGTCTGCTTTAGCTGGATGTTAACCTGCTTCAGGCGGGTTTGTGACCGCCGCAAGACATGTGTTTGCCGTTTCATTTTTGCGATCGTGGTATGAACGGTGTATTGCGCGGGCCACAAGACGAAAACAGCCTCTGCAATAACAATGAATGCTGACACGCCAAGAAAGACACGCTGCAGCCAGCTAAAATAGGCTGTTTCAGTTTCTAGCCGTCGGGCAATCACGGTCGCGGCGAGAAGCAGATCGCGATAGAGCCCCCCTTCGGAATACAGCACAGCCAACTGCGTGTAGACAAGCTTGCGATCCGGACTTTGATTATGGGTAAGGTCGCGGGCCAGCGCGATGAACTTTTGCGCACCTTCGTCCATCCTTTGTGTGTGCTCGGAATCCTGTACACTTTGCGGGTGCAAGGCATGTTGGGTCGCAAGATACTTTAGATGTGCTGTTTCAAACTGCGTTATGGTTTCCCGGAAATCGGCAGTCTCTGTACCATTTAACGTGCCGAACCTTTCGGCGCGGCCCAGTATATTTTGCGCCAACAGCACCTGCTGGCTGCTTGCCTTGATACCTTCCGAGGCCGCAATGCCGCGTTCAATCATTGATCCGTTCAGCCAATAGATTGCCACGGTCAGCCCAAGGAACAAAGAAAGCGCGAGCCCGTATTGCTGCCACAACTGTTCAGGGTTGCGCATTGTCAGCCGCGCAATCCTGCGCGCGATCTTTGTCCCATGGGTTCGCATCAATTGATTCCCGAGCAATCGTCGGGGCAGTAATCAACGATATTTATTAAATTCTGGTTGAACGCAGTGCTGCGTGCTTGATCTAATGCAGCTGTGCCGCGAGTGCGCGATAACGGGCTGTGAAATCATCGCGGACTGTGACAGGTGGACGTAGTTTGATGGCCAGCTTTTTTGCGAAATCGCGGTCGTGCTTGCCGAAAAACTTGTCTGCTTCTGCTTCCGTAAAGCCTGCAATCTGTACGGCCTCTAGCCACGCAGAAAGTTTATCAGCCTGTTTGATTTGTTTTTTTACTGCTGCCGGTATTTGTGCGGGCAACCCAAAGCGCAGGTGAATAGCGGCGGTCAATCGCTCGTCCAATGCGCCATAGTCGGGTCCAACAGCGGCTTTGACGGGGCTGATCATGTCGCCAATCACGTATTCTGGTGCATCATGCAAAAGTGCTGCCAATTGCCACTTAACCGGCGCATTTGGTTGTTTTAGCGCGAAAATCTCTGCGACCAAAAGCGAATGCTCGGCCACGGAATATGCAAAATCACCCTTGGTTTGCCCATTCCAGCGGGCCACGAATGCAAGACCGTGGGCGATGTCTTCGATCTCGATGTCGACGGGTGTCGGATCCAGCAAGTCAAGCCTGCGACCAGACAACATCCGCTGCCAAGCTCTGGGTTGGGGTTTGGGCATGGGGGCTCCGTGGTCTTGCGATAGACATGACATAAATGGGTGCAATTGGTTCGTAAACCGCGATGCGATCATGAAATGGCGGTGCCTTGCACGAATACTTAAACTTTCGGCGGTATCGGATATTTTACGCCGTCTTTCTTGTGCGGCAATAGTGCGCGGAATGCTCCCATTGTCGCAATGGACAAGCCCTGTTATCAGCGCGGCAACAAAGTTAACCGCGCCGCAGGAGGCAGCAATGCAAGATTACATCGTCAAAGATATCAACCTCGCTTCATACGGTCGCAAGGAACTGGATATCGCAGAAACCGAAATGCCGGGCCTGATGGCACTGCGCGAAGAATTCGGGGCACAGCAGCCGCTTAAAGGCGCGCGGATTGTCGGTTCGCTGCACATGACAATTCAAACGGCTGTCTTGATCGAAACACTGGTCGCACTTGGCGCAGATGTGCGCTGGGCGTCGTGCAACATCTTTTCGACACAGGACCATGCGGCGGCTGCCATTGCCGCAGGCGGTACACCCGTTTTCGCGATCAAAGGTCAGTCACTTGAGGAACATTGGGATTATCTGGACAAATCATTCATGTTCACAGACGGCCCCAACATGATCCTTGATGATGGTGGCGACGCTACGCTTTACGTCTTGTTGGGCGCACGCGCGGAAGCAGGCGAAGAGATTATTCCGGTTCCGACCTCCGAAGAAGAAGCCGTGATCAAGGCGCAAATTGCCAAGCGTATGGCGGCGAGCCCGGGCTGGTTCACCAAGACACGCGACGCGATCAAGGGTGTATCAGAAGAAACGACAACCGGTGTTCACCGCCTATATGATCTGCACAAGAGTGGCCAACTGCCCTTCCCCGCGATCAACGTGAACGACAGTGTAACCAAGTCCAAGTTCGACAACAAATACGGCTGCAAGGAATCGCTGGTCGACGGCATCCGCCGCGC
>CBDTYC010000131.1:0-7586 GCA_965364495.1 uncultured Yoonia sp.
CAGACTAGTTGCTAGACTTTGTGCATGACCGACATCACCAGTTTCACAGCTTTTCCACCGCTTGCCCGCGACAGAGCCGCAAGCATGCGTTTGCCCGCACCTGCCCCATTCGGTGCGCCCGTCCTGATTTCGGATTGCGTGAACCCATTGGCGGGTGAAACATTACTTAGCCTTTTGTGGAAACGCATGGACCCCGAGGCCGACCTGCAAGACTAGCCCATGTCGGTGGCGGCAATCCACCATCCAGGACTTGCAGACTCCATCACGGCTGCTACGCGGCGTGCCGCAGCCATATCCTGCACCAAGGCAAAGCAAGTGGCGCCCGATCCCGACATGCCCGCAAAAGCAACGTCTGGCAGCGCGTCAAGCGCCGCAATCGTCGTCGCAATCTGCGGTGCAATTCGTTTGGCAGACGGCTGCAAATCATTGCGCTGCATGGCAAGCCAAGCTGCAAAACTCGCGAAATCCATACCCTCAGGCACCATCGACATTGGCGATCCTTGCTTGGTTGCCAAACCGTTGAAAACCGCGCCAGTGGGTACATCGACGGGTGGGCGCACCAAAACCAGCGCGCCTGCTGGCAATGCTGGAACAGGTGCAAGGACCTCGCCTATCCCTGACATGCGCACTGCATTTGGCGCGGACAAGCAAAGTGGAACATCGGCGCCCAGCGCCAGCACTTCCGGCGCGGTGGCAGGCAATGGGTCAACGTCCCAAAGCATCGCCAACATCCGTAGGGTTGCAGCGGCATCCGACGAACCGCTGCCGATGCCTGCAGCGTGAGGCAGGTTCTTTTCCAATGTCATCGCTGCGCCAGCTGTGACACCACGGGCCGTACGCAATACCTCTGCCGCGCGCATCATCAGGTTCGTGTCATCAACGGGGACGCCTTGCGCAAAGGGTCCGGTCACCGTCATGGTCAGATCAGCAGCAGGTGTCGCAGTCAAATGATCCGCGACATCCGCAAACACAACCAGACTATCCAGCAAATGATAGCCATCGCTGCGTTGCCCCGTCACATGTAGGGTCAGGTTCACCTTTGCCGGAGCGCTTGCCTTAATCGTTTTCACTGGCAACACGCAGCGGCGGTGCGCCTTCGTCTATCAGAACCATGTCCAGACCACGGGCCAGCTTGTCACGGATGCGAGCGGCCTCGTCTTCTTCGGGGCCGAACGACAGGGCGCGTTGCCATTGGAACTGTGCCTCGGTCTCTCGGCCAACGGCCCAGAATGCATCGCCAAGATGGTCGTTGATCACCGGATCCAATGGTTCGAGAGAAGCCGCTTGTTCCAGATGCAAGACAGCCTCGTCAAAACGGCCAAGTTGGAAATAGACCCAACCAAGGCTGTCAACGATTGCACCATTATCAGGGCGGGCGTCGGCGGCGGTTTCGATCATCGCCAGCGCCTCGTCCATTTTTTCGCCGCGTTCAACCAGCGAATACCCAAGATAATTCAACACCTGTGGCTGATCGGGTCGCAGGGCAAGGGCGGCGCGAAAGTCAGCCTCTGCACCGGACCATTGGTCAAGCTGATGATGCGAAATTCCGCGCGTGTAGTAGATGAACCACTTGGCTGCATTGCTATCATCATAGAGCGGAAGCGCGCGGCTATAGGCCGCGATTGCGTCGTCATACCGTTCGGCTTGCCGCAGATTGTCACCTTTGGCCGCAAAGACCTCTGGGCGTTCGGGATAACTGCGGGTCAGCGCCTCGAGAACCTCAATCGCCGCATCCGGACGGTTGGCAGAACGCAGCACCTCTGCGCGCCCCAGTTCGGCGGCAAGGAATGCCGGATCGCTGGGGTCAACAAGTGTGTAGGTCGCATTGGCAAGATCATACTGCGCCAAGCTTTCAAGCAAGCGGGCGGTCGTCAGGACGGCCTGCGTGTTTTCGGGCCAAAGATGTGTCGCCCCGCGCGTATAGAGCAATGTGAAATCTTCCGGTGCGCCGTCCTGCAGGATATCTGCAATCAAAAGGAAAAGATCAGCCATGCCTTGGACCGGCGTCCGGACGGCGCTGTAGGCAACCGATTGACCGGCAGCCAGTTCAGTGCGCAAAAGCGTTAGACCCGGATCAAGCTGGGGGCCAAAAATCCGGTCAATAAAGGCGACAGCAGCTTCATTCTGACCAAGCTGGCTAAGGATCTGAGCGTAGGCGATGACGCTTTGACGGTTGAATTGCAGACCCGGGTTTTCGCGAAAAATCGCCTCTGCCCCTTCAAAGTCGCCCACAGACGCCAGCGCATAGGCCTTGTGGGTCAGCCCGTACGCAGCCATCCCTTCACCAGAGATCACAGCATCAAAGCCGTCGATCGCGCGGGTCATATCACCGTCGCCCAAATAGGCCCAAGCGCGCGAAAGCCCATCCACGAGCGGCGAGATAGTGTGCCCGGCATCAAGTTCAGCAAGAATACCCGACCAGTTTTCAGCCTTTGTGTTTACAATTATCAGCGTCAGGGTTGCGATTAGATTGTTTTCACCTTGTGCGACCATGGCACGCGCAATCGGTTCGGCGCGGTCGACTTGCCCCAAAGCGATCAGCGCGCGCATCGTGTTTTCAGCAATCACAACATTTGTCGGATCAGCCTGTAAGGCCTTGGTCAGATACAGCACACTTGCTGCAAAATCGTTGGCGCTGTCGGCTTGTCGCGCAGCAAGATACGCGCCTGCATCGGAATCAGCGACGACAGGCATCGCCCCCATGACAAAGAAGCTGAGCCAAGTTGCGGAAATTACTTGCTTAAACACAGTTTTCTTACCTTTTTATCTCTTGGCGGCACCCTAGCCAGACAAGGGAGGTCATGTAAATCACACAAAGCCGTGACGGCAAGAAGTTGCAAGTGGCCAATGCCACATCGTGCAAAGTCGGCATCGCGATTGATCTGAAAACTGCTGCCGCAAAAAAACAATTGGACAGGCCTTTCGGCCCGTCCGCTTGCCCTGCCAATACTGCCCGCACACGCCTATTCAATATGACGCTTCACGTTAGAAGTGATTCTAGTCGCATGAGTGATTCGCAGTCAACCCACTGATTCGCAAACCACTCAACTTGTCGGGGAATAAACGCGGCAAAGCGGATCGACAGGGACTGGGCTGACCAGAAATGGTGTCTCGGGCGGCATGCCGCTTTCTTCCACCCAGACGCCATTAAGACAGAAATCTTGTGCAAAATTCCCAAGATTGAATCCGAACCCCGGCGTTCCACAATCGTCGGCATTGCCATTTGCGTTCCACGCCTGACTGACCCCCAAACCTATATCTTCGGGAGTCAAAAACGCGCTACGGGCTGGATCATAGTTCAAGAACCAGCTTGCGTCAGATGTGCGCGTCGCCATGTCCCATTTGCCCAAAAGTCGACCATCTTGGTAGCCGGCGATCTTGAAAAGCGTGACATCGTTTTGGGTGACCAAGGGTTTGTTCAGCGCGGCAGGGTTGATCGTCATCTGTCCGGTCATCGTATAACCATTCGATCCCTGCCAACAAAAATAGAAATCGGCCGCATGTCCTTGGGTCGCGAGCAGCGACAGGGCGAGTGTCGCTTCGCGTATCATGCGCCGTTTTCGCGTAACACATGCCCCGCAAGGTAAAGCGAGCCGCAGATCAATATCCGCGCATGTGGGTCTTTTGCCGTTATTGCCGTGATCGCCTCTTGCACAGTCGATGCGGTATCTGCATGCATGCCAACCTGTTGGGCAAATTGCGCGGTCTTTTCAGCAGGAATCGTGTTGATCTCGCCCGGGATAGACACCGCGGTCAGCGTTTGCGCGACTGTGGCCAAAGGGGCCAGATAGCCGCTGATGTCTTTGGTATTGAGCATCCCGCAAATCAGATGGGTGGGGCGTTTGGGCAAGCCAAGCAGGGTTTCAGCCAATACGCGACCAGCTGCCGGATTGTGCCCCCCGTCCAGCCAAAGCTCTGCTGGGGCGGCCAGATCAACCAATGGTCCAGTGGTCAGTTTCTCCATCCGCGCTGGCCAATAGGCATGGCTCACCGCAGCTTCGCAAGCAGCCTCGTCTTTGTTCAGGTAGCGCAAAGCAGCAATTGCAGCACCGGCATTCATGATTTGATGCGGACCGGACAGGTTGGGCAATGGCAGATCAAGTAATCCGCGTTCGTCTTGATAGATCAGGCGGCCCCGTTCAGTGCTGACATGCCAGTCCTGACCATATGTCAGCAGTGGCGCGCCGATCCGCGAGGCATGTCGCTCGATCACTTCAAGGCTTTCGTCGTGCTGAGGGCCGACAATGCAGGTCACGCCACGCTTCATGATCCCCGCTTTTTCGCCCGCAATGGCACCCAGCGTATCACCAAGATATTGCTGATGATCCAGATCGACAGGGGTAATGATCGTCACCGCAGGGTTGGCCACAACATTCGTCGCGTCCAAACGCCCGCCTAGTCCAACCTCTAGCAAGGTATAGTCGGCAGGTGTTTCGGCAAAAGCGAGTAGCCCGGCAACCGTCGTAATCTCAAAATAGGTAATCGGATCGGTACCGTTGGCCACGTAACACCGGTCAAGCACGTCCGTCAGTGCCGCTTCGGTGATCAGTGCTCCGGCCAGCCTGATACGTTCATGAAAGCGCGCCAAGTGCGGCGAGGTATAAGCGTGCACTGTGGCGCCGCCGGCTTCCAGGCCCGCACGAATCATCGCTTGGGTCGATCCTTTGCCGTTTGTCCCTGCGACATGGATCACAGGCGGCAGCCGTTCTTGGGGGCTTCCAACAGCCTCAAGCAAACGCCAGACACGATCCAAGGTCAGATCAATGACCTTGGGGTGCAGGGCCATCATCCGGTCAAGGATCACATCAGAAGACGTTGTCACTTCGCAGCGTCCGCAGCTTTGATTTTTTCAGCAGCGCCCGATTGAATTTCCGGCGCTGGCAGATCGCCCTTTACCGGCGCATCCTGCTTCATCAGCAAGCGGACGATTGTGACCAGCTCGTCCTTCAGCTCTGTGCGCTTTGTCACGCGGTCCAGCATTCCGTGGTCCAGCAGATACTCGGCGCGTTGAAAACCCTCTGGTAGCTTTTCACCGATGGTTTGTTCAATCACGCGCGCGCCAGCAAAACCGATCAAGGCATTTGGCTCGGCAATCTGGACGTCGCCCAGCATTGCATAAGACGCGGTGACACCACCAGTTGTCGGATGGGTCAAGACAACGATGTAAGGCAAACCCGCTTCTTTCAGCAACTGCACCGCAATTGTTGTACGCGGCATTTGCATCAGACCCAGAATGCCCTCTTGCATCCGCGCGCCGCCTGCTGCGGAAAACAGGATTAGCGGACGCTTTAGGACGACCGCCCGCTGTGCCGCGGCAACAATCGCGTTGCCGACAAACATCGACATGGACCCGCCCATGAAAGAGAAGTCCTGCACCGCAACAACGACGCCGGTGCGCCCCATTTCGCCTTCGGCCACCAACATCGCGTCTTTTTCGCCAGTCTTCTTGCGGGCTTCCTTGATGCGGTCCGTGTATCGTTTCTGATCACGGAAATGCAGCGGGTCGGCAACCGGCTCTGGCACCGTAACCTCGGCGAAAACACCGCCATCAAAGATCGATTTCAGGCGATCACGCGCGTTGATCGCCATATGATGATCGCAGTTGGTGCAAACATTCAGGTTGTCGGACAGTTCACGGTGAAACAGCATTGTGCCGCACTCGTTACACTTGGTCCAAAGATTATCGGGAACCTCGCGGCGGGAAAACAGCGAGTTGATTGTGGGACGGACGTAGTTGGTGATCCAGTTCATAAGATAGCCTTCAGACGTTTTCGCCTATTGAGATATGACGGTGCGCCAAGAATTGCAATCAACGCTTCAATGCGATGCGTGCCGCCGCCCACATAACGAAGATCGTCAGTAGCACGGTCATAAGGTGAACTGCGGCCCAAGGGCTCATCAATGCATCTGCGCCGTAGGCATAGAGTTCTGGATCTTCGTAGGGGTATAGAAAGAGCGCAACACCCGACGCCGGCCAGCCCTCGACGCCGACAATCAGCAAAGCAAAGGTGTTGTTGGCAAGATGCATACCAATCGCCGCACCCAGATTGCCCGTGCGCGCGGTCAAATCTGCGCAGGCAATGCCAAGGGTTGCGGCCCAGATCGCCCAGATCACCCCTTCGGCCACCCCGTTGCCATTCCAGAAATGCAGGCCGCCGAACATGAGCGACGGCAAAACCATCCACGACCAGCGGCTTGACGACAGACACGCGAACTGCTGCTGCAGGTAGCCCCGAAAAAAGATTTCTTCTGTGCCGACCTGAATCAGCAAAACCGTGATAGCGAAAGGCACAAGCAGCAACCAAGTCGTCAGGTCACGGACCTGAGCAATTTCCTGCATGTTGATCCACGGCGGCAGGACCTCTAGCGCGAGCAACCACAAGCCAACTGCACCTGCCACACGTATGAGGTCGCGCTTTGCGGCGGCGGCCGGACCGATTAACGACCAGAAACCGCGTCCGTGCAAAAGCTGTAACAGCACAATAAACCCGACGGCCGTCACGCCAAAGCAAGCAAACTGGGCCAGCGTGCCAAAGGCAGACGTGCCTGCATAGAATGCATCGACCAAGGTCTGGTTCGGCAGCATCGCTGCAAAAACGGATGGTGATAAGAGAAAAACAATCCCGAAAGCGACCACCATCACGAGCACCCGCCACACTGCGCGCGCCGGCCATGCCGGCCGGATAAATTCGCGATGGGGGGCGTAGGGATCAGTCATGCGCGACCCTAGGCTGCCTTGCTGACCAGCCGCAACCGCCACTTGAAGGCTTGCGCAGGGCCTGCCCACTATTTAGACCCATGGCAACAGTTTCCGCAGGAGAATTAAGATGCCCAATGGCAAGGTCGACAAAACACACCTCCCCAGCCGTCACGTAACCGAAGGACCATCGCGCGCGCCGCACCGGTCCTACTTCTATGCGATGGGACTTGATGAAGAGGCGATCGCCCAACCGTGGGTTGGTGTTGCGACCTGCTGGAACGAAGCGGCCCCCTGCAACATCTCGCTGAACCGTCAGGCGCAAGCGGTCAAGCTGGGCGTCAAAAAAGGCTACGGCACACCACGCGAATTCACGACCATCACCGTCACCGACGGCATTGCGATGGGCCACGAAGGAATGCGGTCTTCGCTTGCGTCGCGCGACGCGATTGCGGACACGGTCGAACTGACTATGCGCGGCCATTGCTACGACGCGATTGTCGGCCTTGCGGGTTGTGACAAGTCCTTGCCCGGTATGATGATGGCAATGGTGCGTTTGAACACGCCGTCCGTCTTTATCTACGGTGGATCGATTCTGCCGGGCCGGCTGGCGGGCAAGGACGTTACCGTCCAAGACGTGTTCGAAGCTGTCGGCAAGCATCAGGCTGGCAACATGTCCGATGCAGAACTTGAAGTGCTGGAACGCGTGGCTTGCCCATCTGCGGGTGCCTGTGGTGGCCAGTTCACAGCGAACACCATGGCTTGCGTATCCGAAGCAATCGGCCTTGCGCTGATGAACTCGTCCGGCGCACCAGCCCCTTACGAGAGCCGCGATCAGTATGGCGTCGCTTCGGGCGAGGCTGTGATGCAACTGATTTCAAAGAATATC
>CBDTYC010000132.1:0-7570 GCA_965364495.1 uncultured Yoonia sp.
GGCTGCGATGGATGCGATTGCAGAATCGGTGGCCTTTGCCACGAAGGGAACGGTACGCGACGCGCGCGGGTTCACTTCGATCAGGTAGACGGTTTCATCTTTTATCGCGAACTGGATGTTCATCAGACCCACGACATTGAGTGCCTTGGCCAATGCTTCTGTCTGCACGCGGATTTCGGCGATCATCGCGGCGGACAATGAGTAGGGCGGCAGCGAACAGGCACTATCGCCCGAATGCACACCAGCCTCTTCGATGTGCTGCATGATGCCCGCGACATGGGTGTTTTTGCCGTCAGACAGGCAATCGACGTCGACTTCGACAGCGCCGGAAAGGTAGCTATCCAGAAGCACCGGGCTGTCGCCTGAAACAACCACGGCCTCCGAGATGTAGCGTTCCAGCTGGGCTTGATCGCGTACAATTTCCATCGCGCGGCCACCCAAGACATAAGACGGACGGATCACCAGTGGAAAACCGATATCCTTTGCGATTTCAAAGGCTTCCTGATCGGTCGATGCAATGCCGTTGCGTGGCTGTTTCAGGCCCAGTTTCTGCACAAGCTGCTGGAACCGCTCGCGGTCCTCTGCCAGATCAATCGCGTCAGGTGTCGTGCCAAGGATCGGTATGCCCGCCTGCTCTAGCGCGTTGGCAAGCTTTAGCGGGGTTTGCCCGCCAAACTGGACAATCACGCCGTGCAACGTGCCATTTTCCTGCTCGACCCGCAGAATTTCCATGACGTGTTCGAAAGTCAGCGGCTCAAAATACAAGCGATCAGAAGTGTCATAATCCGTTGAAACCGTTTCGGGGTTACAGTTGATCATGATCGTCTCGTAGCCCTGATCTGTCAGCGCAAAACAGGCGTGGCAGCAGCAGTAGTCAAATTCGATACCTTGGCCGATGCGGTTTGGACCACCACCAAGAATAACGACTTTCTTGCGATCCGAAGGGCGTGCTTCGCATTCGACTTCGCCCATCACCGGATTTTCGTAGGTGGAATACATGTAAGGCGTTTGCGCCTCGAATTCAGCACCACAGGTGTCGATCCGCTTAAAGACGGCGTTGACGCCAAGATTGCGGCGCGCACGGCGCACTTGATCTTCGTTGCGGCCTGTCAACTTTGCAAGGCGGGCGTCGGTGAAGCCCATCATCTTGATCTGACGCAGACCATCTTCGGTCACCGGCAGGCCATTCTTGATCAGGTCGGCTTCGGCCTCGATGATTTCGCGGATACGGGCAAGGAACCATGGGTCGTATTTGGTCACCGCAAAGATGTCTTCATCGGACATGCCGTGCCGCATGGCTTGGGCGATCACGCGGATCCGGTCCGGTGTCTGTTTGGCCAGCGCCTTGGTAATCGCTGCAGTTTCAGGCGCACCCGGAATGGTGCTGTCGTCAAACCCGGTCCGGCCGGTATCCCTTGATGCCAGGGCTTTCTGCATGGATTCGTGGATCGTGCGGCCGATGGCCATCACTTCGCCGACCGACTTCATTGCTGTTGTCAGGTAGGGTTCCGAGCCTGCAAACTTTTCGAATGCAAAGCGCGGGATTTTTGTGACGACATAGTCAATCGTCGGCTCGAACGAGGCGGGGGTGACGCCGGTGATGTCATTGTCGAGTTCGTCCAGCGTATAGCCCACGGCCAGTTTTGCCGCGATTTTTGCGATCGGGAAACCCGTCGCCTTGGACGCCAAGGCCGAAGAACGCGACACGCGCGGGTTCATCTCGATAACAACCATGCGGCCGTCTTCCGGGTTCACGGCCCACTGGACGTTCGATCCGCCAGTTTCCACACCGATTTCACGCAGCACGTTAATGCTTTGGGTGCGCATGATCTGGTATTCTTTGTCGGTCAGCGTCAGGGCAGGGGCGACCGTAATGGAATCGCCGGTATGCACACCCATCGGGTCCACATTTTCAATCGCGCAAACAATAATGGCGTTGTCGGCTTTGTCGCGCACGACTTCCATCTCGAACTCTTTCCAACCGAGCAGGGATTCGTCGACAAGGATCTGACCCACGGGCGAGGCATCCATGCCGGTGCGGCAGAAATGTTCGTATTCTTGGCGGTTATAGGCCACACCACCACCGGTGCCGCCAAGGGTAAATGCGGGGCGGATAATGGCGGGCAGGCCAATTTCCTCGAGCGCCTCAAGCGCGATTTTGACGCCGGCTTCAAGGTCACCCTTTGGGGCGGTCACGATCGTCGCTTTGGGGTTTTCGATGCCAAGGCGATCCATGGCTTCGCGGAACAGTTTGCGATCTTCTGCCATTTCAATGGCTTCACGCTTGGCGCCGATCATCTCGACCCCGTATTTCTCAAGGACACCCATGTCGGCAAGCGCCAGCGAGGTGTTCAGGCCGGTCTGTCCGCCCATTGTCGGCAGCAACGCGTCGGGGCGTTCCTTTTCGATGATCTTTGCGACCACTTCGGGGGTGATCGGTTCGATGTAGGTCGCATCGGCCAGACCGGGGTCTGTCATGATTGTAGCAGGGTTGGAGTTGACCAGAATGACGCGGTAACCTTCTTCGCGCAGGGCCTTGCAGGCTTGGGCGCCAGAGTAGTCGAATTCGCATGCCTGTCCGATAATAATTGGACCTGCGCCGATGATCATGATCGACTTGATGTCGGTACGCTTTGGCATGGCTTGGGCCCCCTGATGTGCAAATTGTTCTGCGTTATAGGGATGGTGTCCGCGGGTGCAAGAGGCGATGGCGCCATACTTGGGCAGGGTTGGCTGGAAAGTGTGTTTCGGCGCCTGTTTCGGGCCATGATAACGTAGAATTTGCGAAAACTGGTGCCTCTGGCGGGGATATTTACGCTCTGAACAAGCGAATGGTTGACTTCGACGGGTCAAAGGGGTGTATCGGGCCGACACTAATGACCCGTTTGAGGACTATACCTATGCATGCCTATCGCAGCCACACCTGTGCCGCCCTGACTGCCGCAAATGTTGGCGAAACTGTTCGCCTTTCCGGCTGGGTCAATCGTGTGCGTGATCATGGTGGAATCCTGTTTATCGACTTGCGCGATCACTACGGCATTACACAAGTTTTGTGTGATCCGGATTCGGCGGCCTTTGCCGATGTTGAAAAGGTGCGGTCCGAGTGGTGCATCCGTATCGACGGCGAGGTAAAGGCGCGGGATCCGGAACTGGTCAACGCCAAGCTGCCCACCGGTGAAGTCGAGGTTTTCATCCGCGAAATCGAGGTACTTGGCGCGTCCAAGGAACTGCCGCTGATGGTGTTCGGCGATCAGGAGTATCCCGAGGAAACCCGTCTGAAATATCGCTATCTGGACCTGCGCCGCGAAGCCATGCAGGACAATATGAAGCTGCGCTCTGATGTTGTGGCGTCGATGCGCCGTCGGATGTGGGACAGCGGGTTCCGTGAATACCAAACCCCGATCATCACGGCATCCAGCCCCGAAGGCGCGCGCGACTTCCTCGTGCCGTCGCGCCTGCATCCGGGCAAGTTCTACGCCCTGCCGCAGGCGCCGCAGCAGTTCAAGCAGTTGATCATGGTGTCCGGCTACGACAAGTATTTCCAGATCGCCCCTTGCTTCCGTGATGAAGACCCGCGCGCGGATCGCTCGCCTACCGATTTTTACCAGCTTGACCTGGAGATGTCCTTTGTCGAGCAGCAAGATGTGTTCGATACGATCCAGCCGGTTATCACAGGGATTTTCGAAGAATTCGGCAAAGGCCGCAAGGTTGACCAAACCTGGGAGCAGATCAGCTACCGCGATGCCGCCCTTTGGTATGGCAGCGACAAGCCCGACCTGCGCAACCCGATCAAGATGCAGGTCGTGTCCGAGCATTTTGCCGGCTCCGGCTTTGCGATTTTTGCCAAACTGCTTGAGCAAGAAGGCACAGAGGTCCGTGCCATCCCCGCCCCGACGGGTGGTTCACGCAAATTCTGTGACCGCATGAACGTCTTTGCACAAAAAGAAGGTCTGCCCGGGATGGGCTATATCTTCTGGCGCGAAAAGACCGCCGATGCCGTAGCCCAAGAGTTGGGGATCACAGTCAAAGAAGCCCAAGCCAAGTTGAAGTCTGGCGAAATCGAAGGCGGCATGGAAGCGGCTGGCCCACTGGCCAAAAACATCGGCCCCGAGCGGACCGAGGCAATCCGTCAACAGTTGGGCCTTGGCCTTGGTGATGCGGCGTTCTTCTTGGGTGGCAAGCCCAAAGCGTTCGAGACTGTCGCAGGCAAGGCACGCAATGTCATTGGCGAAGAATTGGGTCTGACCGATCAGAACCGCTTTGCCTTTGCGTGGATCGTTGATTTCCCGATTTACGAACAGGACGCCGAGACTGGCAAGATCGACTTTGAACACAACCCGTTCTCGATGCCGCAAGGCGGGATGGCTGCACTGGAAGGTAACCCGCTTGATGTGCTGGGTTTCCAGTATGATCTGGCATGCAACGGGTACGAACTGGTGTCCGGCGGGATCCGGAACCACCGCCCCGAAATCATGTTCAAAGCCTTTGATATTGCAGGCTACGGACCCGACGAGGTGCGCAAACGCTTTGGCGGTATGGTCAACGCGTTCCAATATGGCGCCCCGCCACACGGTGGTTGTGCCGCCGGTATCGACCGGATTGTGATGGGGCTGGCGGATGCGTCAAACATCCGCGAAGTGATCATGTTCCCGATGAACCAGCGCGCAGAAGACCTGATGATGAACGCGCCAAGCGAGCCGATGAACGAGCAGATGCGCGAATTGCGGCTGCGTGTTCTCCCGCCCGAAAGCTAAATTGGCCCTGCGGCCGCAAGCCGCGACTGCACCATATCGGACAAGGCAGCGACCCCTTGATCGGGGTTGCGCCCTTCATTGCGCAACTGTGCCAAACGGGTCACTGCATGGCCAAGATCGTGGTCGTGCGCGCTGCGTGCAACGCCGCCCAGAAACTGTGTCACATAGTCCAGTGTCGTGCTGTCACAAGCGCGCCTTAGTACCTGCGCAACGAGGCACAAATCATCCTGATAGGCGATCAGGTCCGGACTGATCACCTCGTCTTTGACAAGCCGCGGAATGGGCGGTTGCCGGTCTGCTGATACATGGGCCAGAATCATTGATTGAAACGCCAGCAAGCTGTCGACCGGTTTTTCGAGAAAACCATCAGCACCTGCCGCCATGACATCACCTTTCAGGGTGGCATCCCCGCTTGTGCCGATAATGACAGAAATCCGCGGCGCTGCATCCGCCAGCGACCTGATAAGGTCGATGCCAGAGCCGTCCGGCAGTCCGACATCCACAAGCAAAACGGTCGGCAGATAAATCGCCAAATGGCGTTGGGCCGTTTCCAGACTGTCCGCGCGTCTGATCCGCGCGCCGGACCGCAGGCACATCATACGCACTGCCTCACTCGCAAAGCGGCTGTCTTCGACAACCAGCACAGTCTGTCCCAAAAGGGGGCGTAGTGCCGTTGGGGCACGGATCAGCGATAGCGCGTCGATGGTATCCATAACGATTCGTCCTTTTGCTGCGGTTGCCACAATCAAAACAGGACAAGGTGAACAGCATCTTAACGTCATCCCGCGTTGCACTCGGTTTGGGCACAGGTCATATTGCGCCAAAAGGGAGAATGCTCATGATTGGTCGCCTCAACCACGTCGCCATTGCCGTTCCGGATCTGGAAGCGGCAAGCGCGCAATACCGCACAATGCTGGGCGCAGATGTTGGTGCGCCGCAGGACGAACCGGATCACGGCGTCACGGTCGTTTTCATCAACCTGCCCAATACCAAGATCGAACTGCTGTACCCATTGGGCGACGGATCACCTATTCAGGGGTTCTTGGACAAGAATCCATCCGGCGGCATGCATCACGTCTGCTACGAAGTCGATGACATCATGGCCGCCCGCGATCACCTACTGAAAGAAGGAGCGCGGGTCCTTGGCAATGGCGAGCCGAAAATCGGCGCACACGGCAAACCGGTGCTTTTCTTGCACCCCAAGGATTTTAACGGCTGTCTGGTTGAACTAGAGCAGGTCTAGCCCCTTGCCCTGACCGCCAATCGACGTATCTGTCAGACACACACTTCATAAAGGAACGCACCCATGGGTCCGGTCTCTGGTCTTGTACTTTTCGCTGTCATTTGGACGATTGTGTTTTTCATCGTTCTGCCCTTGCGCCTTGAAACCCAAGGTGAAGCGGGTGAAATCGTGCCCGGGACCCATGCGTCCTCGCCCGCGAATTTCAGCTTCAAACGCAAAGCGAAAGTGACAACCATCTTCGCCTTTCCAATCTGGTTGGTCATCGCAACAGTCCTGCTGACAGGCGCGGTCAGCATCCGCGACATTGATTGGTTCGAACGGATGTCGACGCCAGAGGTCAGTCGCGACTGATTGCGTGATAAAGATGCGTAAAGGTGGCGGCACCCAGGATCGGGATCACCAAGTTTATCAGCGGAAATGAAAGCGGCACAGCCATCAGGCAGCCTGCAATCCAGATCTTGCCCGCATTTTCCTTGCGCAGGTCCTTTGCTGCCCGACGCCCGATGCGGCGCATCGCCGCAAGCTGGAAATACTCGCGCCCCAGCAAATAACCGTTGAGCGCGTAAAAGATGAAGAACGCCGCGAACGGAAAAAGCGCATAAAAGAAGAAAGCAAAGACATTTGCTGCAATCAGAACTCCCAGAAAGTTGACCGTATCGCGCAAACCGTCACTAAAGCTGACGGGCGGAACAGTCGGCAGGTTGGGAAAATGTGTGTCCTCCACGGCCTGTGCGACCTCGTCCAGAAACAGTGATGTGATTGCGGACGCAACAGGGACCATCAGGAAAATGGACAGCAAAAGGACAACGCCCAGCGATCCCCAGCCAAGCAGATCACCCAGCCATGTGACCTCACCGACGCCAGGCAAGGTGATCGGGGCGGCCGTCAGCCATTCAATCAGCCACAAAAGCGCCGCATAGAGCCCCACCAAAAGCGCAATCGTCAAAGCGATGCCGCGCCATAGCACACTGCGGAAACGCGGGTCAGGCAGTTGGGCGAGGGCCCTGAGAAACGAAGTCAGGATCATGCGTCTACCCAAGTGATGACGGCGTCAAGATCAGGGCGCGGGCGTTCGGGTGGTGGGCTGGTTTCTGTTCCGATGTGGATGAAACCGGCAACCGTTTCATGCGGTTCCAAGCCCAAACCATCAGTCAAGAACGTGCGATCATGGCTGACCCAGCCAGATAACCAATTGGCACCCCAACCAGAGGCGAGGGCCGCATTCACAAGCGCAAGGCAGGCCGCACCGGCAGAATAGACCTGTTCAATCTGCGGAATCTTATCTGATGGTTTCGGGCAACTGATCACGGCAACCGCCAAATCGGCATTGGAAACCTGGAACGTGGCCTTGGTGATCTTGTCGGGATCAGTCCCGAGGGCTTGGCCTCGGACGGGTACAAGCTGCGATAGGCGCATCAAGGCGGGTTTGGACAGCACGATAAAGCGCCAAGGCTCTAGCTTGCCGTGATCGGGCGTGCGGGCGGCGGCTGTCAGCAAAGGCATCAGTGCGGCGCGATCAGGCACAGGTGTGGTCAGCGTTTTGGCTGGGTCGATGTATTAACCAACCCGGATG
>CBDTYC010000133.1:0-7419 GCA_965364495.1 uncultured Yoonia sp.
CGTGAGCCGTGTGCCAAATCGTGCAGCACAGCCGCAGGCCGGAACGCCTGCCGCAACACAAACGGAAGCAGACAAGCCGCGTTTCGGGATCAATTCATTGATCAACCGCATGACCGGTGCGCAGGCAGAAGCTGGTGGGCAACATTCAGGACGTGCACAGCCGCAAGTGACTGCGTTGCGCCAAGAGCCGGATCAGGACGAAGATCAGGACAAGATCGAAATTCCTGCATTCTTGCGCCGTCAGGCAAACTAATTACACCTAGGCGTGCAAGTGAACGCCGCGTAACAGTGAAACAAGAGGCCGCTTACGAGCGGCCTTTTTTATATTATAATCATAGTGTTACGGTTTTTCATTTTGCAATATTTCAGGACTGGCAGCCGATGTTTCAGTCCGTTGCAAAGAGTGAGTTGAGGGAAAGGGGCAAGCATCCTACTTCATCATTAACAAAAAACTGCGGGCAGGATTGATTCTTTTGCAAACGACGCTGAAATCAAAAGTGAGCTTTGAGGGCATTGGCTTGCACTCGGGCGCTCCTGTGTGCGTGGTTCTGCATCCAACGACTGCGAATACCGGCGTGGTCTTTCGGCGCACGGATGTGACGGGCAAACCCTTGTTGCATGCCCGTTGGAATGACGTGATTGTTTCCCCGTTGAATACGCGACTGACAAATGCGTCTGGTGTGACTGTTTCGACGATCGAACACTTGATGGCGGCGCTTGCGGGATGTGGCGTTCACAATGTGATCATAGATATTGATGGTCCCGAAGTGCCAATTCTTGACGGCAGCGCAGCCAGTTTTGTACGCGGCATTGTCGAGGCTGGCCTGAAGCGTCTTTCAGCGCCTTTGCGCGCTATCGAAATCCTGAAAGAAGTGTCGGTCTCGGACGGGCTTGCTTTTGCGCGGCTCAGTCCTGCCACAACGCTGCAAATCGAATTCGAGATTGATTTCGAAGACGCTGCGATTGGCCACCAGAAAAAGACGTTGAATATGGCGAATGGCGCATTCGTGCGCGAACTTTGCGACAGCCGTACATTCTGCCGTTCTGCGGATGTGGATGCGATGCGGGCCAATGGTCTGGCGCTTGGCGGAACCGTGGAGAACGCAGTCGTTGTTGACGGCGACAAAGTGCTGACACCCGGGGGCCTGCGCCATAGCGACGAAGCCGTACGCCACAAAATGCTGGACGCCTTGGGTGATCTTTATACGGCCGGTGCGCCAATACTTGGCCGTTATACAGGCACGCGGGCAGGCCACGCGATGACCAACAAGCTGCTGCATGCGCTATTTGCGCAGCCTGATGCCTGGCGGTGGGTCGATTGTGACGTGAAAATCGCTGCGCGTTTGCCAGGGGTTGGTGTCAGCGTTGCCGATCTGGCGGCTGTTGCCTGACCTTTCCCACCGACAGTTGATCAGGCCAAAGCGCAAAAGGCATTTTGCACCTCATTTTTCTATGTTAGACCGTGCGCTATAGGCCAGAGTTGCCTTGAAGAATGCACAGCCCGGTGTGAGTGAGGACGTCATTATGTCAGCAAACCAAGACAACAAAAGCCGCTTGATCACGCGCATCGGGGCCGTGGTCGCGTTCGCGACAGTGACGGCTTGTAGCGGGTTTGAACGGAGCGGGCAGCCGCTTGATGATTTGACGGCACAATCCATTTTTGAGCGTGGCGAACGGCAGATCGAACGCGGGAACCCCGACGACGCCGCATTCACATTCGGCGAGATTGAGCGGCTTTATCCTTATTCCGAGTTTGCAGAGCGTGCGTTGATTATGCAGGCTTTCGCCTATCACCGTGATCAGGACTATCCCAACAGTCGCGCATCAGCGCAGCGTTATCTGGATTTCTATCCGACGCGACAGGATGCTCCCTATGCGGCTTACCTTTTGGCGCTGTCATATTATGATCAGATTGACGACATCGGCCGTGATCAGGGTCTGACATTTCAAGCATTGCAGTCGCTTCGTCGTGTGATCGAACAGTATCCTGATAGTGAGTACGCGCAGGCATCCGTGCAGAAATTTGATCTGGCATTCAATCATCTGGCTGCAAAAGAAATGGAAATCGGGCGCTACTATCTCAAGCGGCGCAACTATGTCGCGGCCAGCAATCGTTTCCGGACAGTCGTCGAAGATTTCCAGACGACCACCCACACACCCGAGGCGTTGCACCGCCTGGTCGAAAGCTATCTTTCACTTGGCCTGACTGATGAGGCACAGACTGCGGGCGCAATTCTGGGTTACAACTATCAATCCAGCGAATGGTATCAGTCCAGCTTTGCTTTGCTCACAGGGCAGGGACTAAGGGCGGATCCTGTCGGCAACAACTGGTTGGCGTCGATTTACCGTCAGGTTATCCGCGGTGAATGGCTGTAAACAGCGCGGGATTCGTCCCGCCCTAAGGGCGCCCATATGCTGCGTGGTCTAGATATACGGGACATGTTGATTATTGACCGGCTGGAGCTTGCGTTCCAACCGGGACTGAACGTGTTGACCGGTGAGACGGGTGCAGGCAAGTCAATCCTTCTGGATGCATTGGGCTTTGTTCTGGGTTGGCGAGGCAGGGCCGAATTGGTCCGGCAGGGGGCCGAACAAGGCGAAGTTACCGCTTGGTTCGATCTGCCCAAGGGGCATGCAGCTTATGCTGTCTTGGAAGACGCAGGCATCGAGGCGGAAGACGAAGTTATCTTGCGCCGCATCAACATGCGAGACGGCCGCAAGACCGCATGGATCAATGACCGTCGCGCCAGTGGCGAGGTGTTGCGCCGACTTTCTGACACTCTGGTTGAATTGCACGGCCAGCACGATGATCGCGGATTGTTGAACCCGCGCGGTCATCGCCAGATGCTTGATAGTTACGCGGAACTTGATGCTGAACTACAAAATACCCGGACTGCATGGCGGAACCTGTCCAAGGCACAGCAAGCGTTGATCGCCGCAGAAGCGCGCATCGCCGAAGCACGCGCAGAAGAGGACTATTTGCGCCATGCAGTGGCAGAGCTTGATGCCCTTGCCCCTGAAGTTGGCGAAGAGGCCAGCTTGGACGCCCAGCGTCGCTTGATGCAAGCCGCTGAGAAGATCCGCACGGATATTGGCAAGGCAGGCGAAGCATTGGGGCTGAATGGCGCTGAGGGGCTCGCTGGTGATGCGTCGCGATGGTTACAGGGCGTCGCAGGGGACGCCGAAGGTCGCCTTGACGCGCCGCTGGAGGCGATCGAGCGCGCGATGCTTGCGCTTGACGAGGCCCAGACAGGGGTCGCTGACTGCCTCGATGCGCTTTCCTTTGATATGTCCGAGCTTGAAGACGCAGAAGAGCGACTATTCGCAATTCGGGGTCTGGCGCGCAAGCATGGTGTTTTGCCCGATGATCTGTCTGCCTTCGCCGACAACCTGCGTGCGCGACTTGGTGTTCTTGATGATGGGGCGCGTGATCTGGCCAAGCTGACAACTGCTCTCGCGGCGGCGCAGGCCGAATACGATGCCTTTGCGGGGCAACTGCACGACAGGCGGAAAAGTGCTGCGGCTGCCCTGGATAAAGCGATGGCAAAAGAACTGGCGCCGCTCAAGATGGAGCGCGCAGTTTTTGAAACAACGATCACGGGTGCGGACGCGGGCCCCGAAGGCACAGATACAGTCGCCTTCACGGTGGCAACCAATCCGGGCGCACCGTCCGGACCATTGAACAAAATCGCATCTGGCGGCGAATTAAGCCGCTTTCTGCTTGCGCTAAAGGTTTGCCTGACACAAGCCAGCGATGGTCTAACGATGATCTTTGATGAAATCGACCGTGGTGTCGGTGGTGCAACAGCCGACGCCGTCGGGCGGCGCCTGGCAGAGCTGGCTGACGGGGGGCAGGTACTGGTGGTGACACACTCGCCCCAAGTTGCGGCCCTTGGCGGCCATCATTGGCGGGTCGAGAAATTGCAGGATGCAGACCAGACACGGTCAACTGTCGTCGCACTTGATGCAGGCGAACGCGTCGACGAGATTGCGCGGATGCTGTCGGGGGATACTGTCACTGATGCGGCACGTCAGGCGGCACGTGCGTTGATAGGTATTTAGAAGATATTTGGGCGCCGCAATTTTGCGACGCCCTGAACCTATACCAGTTACCCAGCCCACTCATCATTCGCGTATCTTGGCCACTCACCTCCGCAATACGCGCAGTTCATCTCGTTGGAGATCAAAAGAGATCCCCGAAAAACATTCATCACATTCGAGCAACAATCGTTGGTTAAATGTGCATTTACCATTTCACCACCCAAGGCCTAAATTTGCCTCTTGCTCAAAAGATAGCAAAAATCCGCCGATCTCTGCAACCTATACCAAAGTATATGCTTGGAAGTACTGTAAATATCGTTAATTAATATGGGCGAATTAATTTTGCTATTTAACTATTTGATATTGTTATATTTTTATATAAATGATGCTAATGAAATTTCTAATTGATGTTTCACAGAATTGAAAAGAAATAGCGGTTTTCTATTCTGTTCTATTTACGGTTTTTTATGTGACGTTACGTCACTTTCGGGCGGATTGATAAGTCATAGCAACATGGCTGCCGATCAGGACACTTTCTTTGCGATCAGGCCTGCATGGCGACATCTTGTGTCGCAACCATCCTTGTCCCGCAGACAGGGACAGTGCTTTCAAAATCGACTTGGATACATTCATGACATGAAATAGGCTGAGCGGGCGGCGCGATGCAGTGCTGCTAAAGGGCAATGCGTGTCGATTGCGCCTCTGACTGAATGAAAGACCACGGATGTCCAAAACGGGAAAAGAGTTGTTGCAGCAAACCGTTGCTGACGTGACTTTGGCCTGTTTTGATGCCGCACGTGCCTTGAAAAAACATGGCCCAAACCAGATCCAGTTTTGGTTCATCGCGCTGGCGATTGGTATTGCCGCCGGATTGGCGGCGGTTGTGTTCCGTTTGGGAATCTATGCCATCCAAACAACAGCTTACGGAACCGATGATGTCCTAACGCTGCATTCCTTTGCAGCGGGGCTTGCGTGGTATCAGATCCTGATCATTCCAGTCTGCGGTGGCTTGCTTGTTGGGTTGATCCTGCACCGCTTTACCGACGATGGTCGCGCGCGCTCTGTCGCGGACGTGATCGAAGGTGCGGCCTTGTCAGAAGGCCGGGTTGAGGTGCGCCGCGGGTTGGCGTCTGCCGCCGCTTCGATGGTCACACTCTCGACTGGTGGTTCCAGCGGGCGTGAAGGGCCTGTGGTGCATCTTGCGGCAGTGATTTCGACTCTCGTGTGTCGCTGGATCAACGCCAATGGCATTACAGGGCGCGATCTTTTGGGGTGTGCTGTCGCGGCCGCAGTTTCGGCAAGTTTCAATGCGCCGATTGCCGGCGCACTTTTCGCACTCGAGGTCGTCCTGCGTCATTTTGCGGTCCATGCCTTTGCGCCGATCGTCATTGCATCTGCGGTAGGGACTGTGATCAATCGTTTGGTCTTTGGGGATGTCACCGAGTTTGTCCTTCCGGTGCAAAATGCGCTTGGTTTTTATGTCGAACTTCCTGCCTTCTTGATCCTTGGGCTGGTTTGCGGGCTGGTTGCGGTTGCTCTCATGAAGGCGATCTTTCTGGCGGACAACATCGGAACGTATGTGCAGGACCGAACCGGCCTGCCGCGCTATTTGCGGCCTGCTGTCGCTGGCGCCATTCTTGGTGGGTTGGCGATCTGGTGGCCGCATATCATCGGCGTGGGATACGAGACGACCTCGGCTGCATTGACCGGCGAGTTGCTGTTATACGAAGCAATTGTGTTTGTTATTCTCAAGGTGATTGCCGTCGCGGTCACAATGGGGGGGCGCATGGGCGGCGGAGTGTTTTCGCCGTCATTGATGGTCGGCGCTTTGACGGGGTTGGCTTTTGGGATCATCGCGACGGCAATTTTTCCGACAGTTTCTGGCAGCGGCACACTTTACGCGCTCGCCGGCATGGGGGCGGTTGCCGCGGCGGTCCTTGGCGCGCCGATTTCAACGACGCTGATTGTGTTTGAATTGACGGGCGACTGGCAAACCGGTCTTGCTGTGATGGTTGCGGTTTCGCTGTCCACGGCATTGGCTTCCAGACTGGTAGACCGGTCGTTCTTTTTGACCCAACTGGAACGGCGGAATGTTCATCTGGCGGCTGGCCCACAGGCCTATCTTCTGGCGACCTTCAAGGTTTCAAGCATCATGCGTGCGGTCGGGGCAGACAACGCCGCACCTGACGACGCGTGTTGGGAATTGGTCCGCGAAGGGCTTTATCTGGACGGCAATGCAACACTGGAACAGGCGATGCCCATTTTTGAACGCGGTAGCGCGAGGTTCATTCCAATTGTCACCTTGGGGGGAGAAGATACGCCACCAGAGCTATGGGGCGCGTTGTTTCAGGTCGATGCATTGCGCGCAATGAACCGTGCGCTGTCGGAAACAGCGGCAGAAGAACATTCCTGAAAAAGGTCCTAGACCTGCTCGACCGCGACTTTTTCGTGGAAGAATGCCAAGTGGTCTTTGATCGCTGAAACGGCGTCCAACGGACTTTCATATGACCATGCCGCGTTCGGGATCGGACCGCTTTTGGCGACAATCGTATAGTAACTTGTATCGCCCTTGTAAGGGCAGGTCGATGTCATCTGGGTCGGCTCAAAAAATGCCATAGCAAGGTCCGCGCGAGGGAAATAGATCACCGGTGGATAGTCACCTTCGGTCAACTCTAGCGCATTTGTGCTTTCGCCCAGAACAGCACCTGCTGCACGTACGACCCAAGTCCCTTCGGCAGGGCGGATTTTGATATGGTCAGCCATTTGGTCTTTCCTCTCGTCAGGTGCGGCGCGCCGCATATTCGGGCGATATTCTTTACGTCTTGTAACAGGTCAAAGCGGCGCACAGGCCTTCGTCAGCCATAACAGATCGCTTGCCGCCAGAAGCGGCTCAAGAAGCTGCAACGTATCTGCATGATACCGATCAATCCAGTCCCGTTCTGCAGCAGACAGCAAACCGATGTCAATCAGGCGTCTGTCGAAGGGTACATGGGTCAAAGTCTCGAAGGCGCGCATCTTGCGATCATCTGCACCTTCAAAGGTTGGGGCATCGACGACGACGATCAGGTTTTCAATGCGGATACCGAACGCACCCTCGCGGTAATACCCCGGCTCGTTCGAAAGGATCATGCCTTGCTGTAAAGCAACTTCAGAGCGGCGCGAAATCCCTTGCGGGCCTTCATGGACACTCAGGTAACTCCCGACACCGTGACCGGTGCCGTGGTCATAATCCTGTCCAGCCAACCACAAGGGTGCGCGCGCCAAGGCATCAAGATGCTGCCCCCCCACGCCTTGCGGGAAACGGATTCTGCTGATTGCAATCATTCCCTGCAAAACACGCGTATAGCAGCGTCGATGCTCTGCTGTCGGATGACCAAT
>CBDTYC010000134.1:0-7415 GCA_965364495.1 uncultured Yoonia sp.
CGGGGTCACCGAGGCAGAAAAAGAGGCAAGCGACGTGACAAGTCGTCTGGGACAGTGGGCCCTTCGTGGGCTGTTTACGTGCATCGTAGCAATATCGGTCATGCTTGTGCCTCTTGGCGCATCAGCAGCGCCCTATGCAGCGATGGTAATGGATGCCCGCACCGGAGAGGTCCTGCATTCGCGCAACGCGGACACCCGACTGCATCCTGCCTCTTTGACAAAGATGATGACGCTTTATGTCGCCTTCCAGGCCATTGAACGCGGCGAGATCACACTTGATACCCGCGTGACAATCAGCCGGAACGCCGCGTCCGAACCTCCTTCAAAACTTGGTCTGCGGTCTGGTCAGACGATCGCATTGCGCTTCTTGCTGCGCGCAGCAGCAGTCAAATCAGCCAATGACGCAGCGACAGCCATCGGTGAAGCAATTTCAGGTTCAGAAGAGGCATTCGCGACGCGCATGAACCGCACGGCCCGTGCGATGGGCATGAACGACACAACCTTCCGCAATGCTCATGGTCTGACACAGTCCGGCCACATGTCGACTGCGCGTGACATGACCATTCTGGGTCGCCACGTGATCTATGACTTCCCGCAATACTATAACTTGTTCTCGCGCCGTTCGGCAGACGCAGGAATTGCGACAGTCCGCCATACGAATCGTCGCTGGCTTGACAGCTACGAAGGCGGTGATGGCATCAAGACAGGTTACACAAGCGCGGCAGGGTTCAATCTTGTGGCCTCTGCCCAGCGCGGTCAGGAACGCGTGATCGCAACTGTCTTTGGCGGCTCTTCCACCGCCGCCCGCAATGCGCGCATCACCGAGTTGATGGATATGGGCTTTAACAGGGCACCGTCACGGGTCACCATTCAGGAACCAACGCCACCAGCAGCAATGCTGAGCAGTGCAGAAGAAACCGGCAACCCCGGCAAAACAATTCGCGTCAGCGGCCTTGTCACGACAAGCATGCGCCCTGTCACGCGCCCCCCTGCAACCACAACGCCAGCCCCAGAGGTTGTGGTTGCAGCACTCAATTCCGACGTCATCGCGACCGAAGTGGTGGTCGCTGCAGACGTGACCGAAGCCAATATCGTCAATGCCGACATTATCAGCGCCGTTGTGTCAGACGCCGTTGATGCCGCCCTCACAGAGGCCCTTGGCGCTATCTCCGAAGAACCGCAAGCGACGCAAGTTGCCGCCGTTGTGCCTGCCGTGACACCCGTCGCGCGTCCCGCAACAGAGGAAATTGTCCTGGCCGCCGCTACGCCACCCGCCGCTGAAATCGTAGAGACCGGACCAGAAGTCGTAACACGCATCTCGACATCAGGCGGGCGTCATTGGGGCGTCAACGTTGGCCGCTACGATACGCGCTATAGCGCAGAGCGTGTCTTGCTAAAGGTCGCCCTGAACGAGATGAGTACGCTCGATGGGGCGCTTCGCCGTGTGACCCAACGTGCGGGCGGGTTTGATGCCAACTTTATGGGTCTGACCCGCGAAGGCGCTGATCTGGCTTGCCGCCGCCTACAAGCACGCGGGACAATGTGCTTTATGATCGGGTCAGAGGGCTGATATCAGGCCACTTCGCCTGCAAAGGCCGCTGCCATCAATGCGCGGGTATATTCTGACTTTGGCGCATCGAAAATGTCGTTCGCATCGCCCGCCTCAACCACGTCGCCTTGCTTCATGACAATCACCTTGTGGGACAGCGCGCGCACGACCTTAAGGTCGTGGCTGATGAACAGATAGGCCAGCCCGTATTTCTGCTGTAGATCCCGCAAGAGCTGCACAATCTGCACCTGCACTGTCATGTCCAAGGCAGAGGTCGGCTCGTCCAGAATCAACAGCTTGGGCCGCAGAATCATTGCCCGTGCAATCGCGATGCGTTGACGCTGTCCACCCGAAAACTCGTGCGGGTACCGATCCATCAACGCTGGTTCAAGCCCGACCTCGCCCATGATTTCTGCCACCATATCGCGTCTGTTACGGCCCTGTTCGACGCCATGAACACCCAGACCCTCGGCGATAATCTCTGCCACCGTCATACGCGGGCTGAGCGAGCCGTAAGGGTCTTGAAACACAATCTGCATATCACTGCGCAATGGCCGCATCTGGCGTTGGTTCAGCTGGTCAATATCAGTGCCTTGAAACGCAATCCGTCCCTCGGACCGGATCAGCCGCATGACGGCCAGTGCGAGGGTCGTTTTGCCCGATCCGCTTTCACCGACAACACCCAAAGTCTCGCCAGCGCGCACGGTCAACGTCGCGTCATTCACGGCCTTTACGTGGCCCACCGTCCGTCTGAGCAACCCACGCTGGATCGGAAACCAGATTTTGGTGCTGTGGGTTTCCAGTACAACCGCTGCATCATCCGGCACAGGCACGGGGTGGCCGGTTGATTCGGCAGCAAGCAGCATTTGCGTGTAGGGGTGCTGCGGATTGGCAAAAAGTGCGGCAGTTGGACCGGTCTCCACGATCTCGCCGTCTTTCATCACGCAGACACGATCCGCAATCTTGCGGACAATCGTCAGGTCATGCGTGATGAAAAGCATCGACATGCCCGCGTCCCGTTTCAGGGCAGCCAGCAATTCCAGTATTTGCGCCTGAATAGTCACATCAAGCGCCGTCGTCGGTTCGTCCGCAATCAACAACTCTGGCCCGTTGGCCAGCGCCATCGCGATCATCACGCGCTGGCGCTGTCCGCCCGACAGTTGATGGGGATAGGACCCTATTCTGCTTTCCGCATCGCGGATCCCGACCCGTTCCAGCAACTCGATGACGCGGGCGCGCACCGCAGGGCCGCGCAGACCTTGGTGCAATTCAATGCTTTCGGCCAATTGCTTTTCGATCGTATGCAACGGGTTAAGCGAGGTCATCGGCTCTTGGAAAATGAAGCTGATGTCATTGCCGCGCACACGGCGCAGCGCCGCATCGTCAGCCCCTACCATTTGTTGGCCGTTATAGGTGATGGACCCTGCCATCACGGCACTGTCACCCAGCAGTTGCACTGTAGAAAGCGCGGTTACAGACTTGCCCGACCCGCTTTCACCAACCAATGCGACGGTTTCACCCTTATGGACCTGAAAAGATACACCGCGGACAGCATGGGTCATGCCGCCATCTTGGCGGAACGCCACGCGCAGATCGGTCACGTCAAGTACGACTTCGGTCATTGCTTTGCTGCCTTTGTTGTCGCCGCGGCAAATTCAGCATCATCCACTGTCACGTTGCCATCGGCGACAAAGGTTTTGCGCGGATCAAAGGCGTCGCGCACCCCTTCAAAGATGAACACCAGCAGCGACAGCATGATCGCAAACGTGAAGAAGGCCGTGAAACCCAGCCATGGTGCTTGCAGGTTTTGCTTGGCTTGCAAAGTCATCTCGCCCAGGGACGGTGCCGAGGATGGCAAGCCAAAGCCAAGAAAATCAAGCGAGGCCAATCCACCAATCGCGCCTGTGACCAGAAACGGCAGCATTGTCACTGTCGCCACCATCGCGTTCGGCAGCATATGGCGGAACATGATGGTACGGTCGCGCACGCCCAACGCTTTTGCTGCACGGACGTATTCAAGATTTCGGGCGCGCAAAAATTCTGCCCTGACCACCCCGACAAGGGCGGGCCAGCCGAACAGTACCGTCAAAAAGACAAGCAACCAGTAACTCCGCCCGAGTATGGCAAAGACAATAATGATGACGTAAAGCGACGGCATACCTGTCCAAATCTCGATAAAACGCTGGAAGATCAGATCGGTCCAACCGCCGAAATACCCCTGCACGGCCCCTGCCATGATCCCGATAATGGAAGCGGCCACTGTTACCGTCAGCGCAAAAGTCACAGACAACCGGAAACCGTAGATGACACGCGCCAAGACATCGCGTTTGGTGTCGTCCGTCCCCAAAAGGTTTTCCGCACTTGGCGGTGACGGGGCCACGCCGCCGACATCGACGATCGTATTATAAGAATAGGGGATGACCGGCCAAAGCATCCAGCCTGCCTGAAAATCCCCGTCCAGCGTTTCGCCCGCATCAACGGCCGCGATCAACGCGTCAGGCGTGTCAAAGCAATCGACCAACCCGCCGGTGACGATCAGGCAGTCAACCTCGACCTCGCCATAGCCTGCCTCGGTCGGGAAATCGCCGCCGAAATCCTGTTCCGAGTAGAAGTTGAAGATCGGCATATAAAGCTCGCCGCGATAACTGACCGCGATGGGTTTATCGTTGGCGATGAATTCGGCCATCAGTGACAGACCGAAAAGCACGCTAAAGATAACCAGCGACCACAATGCCCGCCTATTGCGCTTGAAATTGCGGACGCGCCGCTGGTTGAGCGGTGATAAGAAAGGACGCTTCGCCATTAGCCCCTCGCCTCGAAATCAATGCGGGGGTCGATCAACACATAGGTCAGGTCGGTCAGAATACCCACAATCAGCCCGATCAACGAGAACGCAAAAAGTGTGCCAAAGACGACTGGATAGTCACGCGCCACCGCCGCCTCAAAGCCCAATCTGCCCAACCCATCAAGCGAGAACAGTGTTTCGATAATAAGTGATCCACCAAAGAACACGCCGATAAACAGTGCCGGAAATCCGGAAATCACAATCAACATGCCATTGCGGAACACATGGCCGTAAAGGACACGGCTTTCTGACAGACCCTTGGCGCGGGCGGTCATCACATACTGCTTCTTGATCTCGTCCAGAAAGCTGTTTTTGGTCAGCAATGTCAGCGTCGCAAAAGCCGAAATCGTGGACGCCAGCACAGGCAAAGTGATGTGCCAAAAGTAATCGATGACTTTGCCGATCATGCTCAGTTCTTCAAAATTGGCAGAGGTAAGACCGCGCAGCGGGAAGAGCCGCCAGTAAGATCCACCAGCAAACAGAACGATCAGCAAGATCGCGAACAGAAAACCCGGGATCGCATAGCCCACGATAATGGCGCCAGATGTCCACGTGTCAAACGGCGTACCATCGCGCACGGCCTTTTTGATGCCTAGCGGGATCGAGATCAGATATGCAATCAGCGTGGACCAAAGGCCCAGGGTGATCGACACCGGCATCTTTTCCATCACCAGATCAAACACGCTGATCGACCGGAAATAGCTTTCGCCAAAATCAAGCCGCATATAGTTCCACATCATGTTCAGGAACCGCTCGAGCGGGGGTTTGTCAAAGCCGAACTCGCGCTCGAGATCGGCGATGAAATCGGCAGGCAGTCCGCGACCGCCGATATAGTCGTTGTCACCGGTATCCACCAACTCGCTGCCGCCGCCAGAGATGCCTTCAAAGACATCTCCGCCGCCTTCCATTTCAGCCAGAATCTGTTCGATCGGGCCACCGGGCACGAATTGGGTGAGCGCGAAATTGATGATCATGATGCCCAGCAGTGTGGGTATCACAAGCAGCAGTCGCCTGAGGATATATGCGCCCACTTACCGCGCCTTACTGAAACGCGCCGGCAGCTTTCAAAGCCGCCGCTGCATCTGCATCAAACCACCAGTTATCAATCGGCGATAAGGCGAGTGGCGGCACTTCTTTGAACCTGAACATGTCGTAGTAGGCGACGGTGTGTACGCCTTTCTGCCACTGCGGAATCCAGAACCGCTCGGCCCGCAAAACGCGGTCCAGGGCGCGGGTGCGCGTGGTCAGGTCAACAAGGCTCTCGGCTTCGACGATCTCTCGGATCAGGCGGTCGACGGCAGGTAGTTTCAGCCGCATCGGGTTGCGGGAACTGTCCTCGGCAGCCTCCGAGCCAAAGAACTGCGCCAATTGCTGGCCCGGCTCGTAACCTTGACCAAGCGACGCATTTACAATGTCAAACGATCCCTCGCGACGACGCTCGACGTATTGGGCTGTATCAACCCGCTCGAGTGCTGCATCGACGCCCAGACGTTTCAGGTTCTCGACGATGGGGTTGATGATACGGTCAAACTGCGGTGACCTCTCTAGGAAGATCACAGACAGTACTTCACCGTCCTTGCGGCGCATTCCGTCTTCGCCAGCGACCCAACCAGCCTGATCCAGCAAGGCAGATGCCGCGCGCAGGTTTGCACGGTCAAGCGGGCGTTCGGCAGTAGATGAAACCGGCGGGATCGTGGCCTCTGCGGTCAGGATAGAGGCATCAAGCAAGCCTTCGTCCACCAGCGGCCGCAGAACGGCCACTTCTTCGGCAGACGGCACACCAACGGCTTTCAGGTCAGAGTTGTCCCAAAAGGATTCAGGACGTTCGTAAAGGCCGTAAAACAGTGTCTCGTTCATCCATTCAAAGTTGACCATCAGGGTCAATGCCTCGCGCACCAGCGGATCCTGGAACTTCTCCTGGTTCAGGTTGAAGACAAACCCCTGACCCGTGCCGATTGCCCCATCAGGCAGTTCTTCGACCTTGACCCACCCCTGTTCGCGCGCAGGGAAATCATATCCGGTTGCCCACTGCAAAGAACTGTTTTCATCGCGGAATGTGTAAACACCGGATTTGAACCCTTCGAAGGCGGCACTGCTATCCGCAAAGTATTCAACGCGGATTGTCTCAAAGTTATTGCGGCCCTGATTGATCGGCAGGTCAGCCCCCCACCAAGCGGGATCGTAGCGGTAGATGATTTGCCGACCGATATCGACTGTATCCAAGCGATAAGGACCTGTCGCCATGAATGGCGCGTCAGAGGCTTCGTCCAACCGCGTTTCGGTGGACTCGAACCACGCCTTGGAAAATGCCGACGTGCCACCGACCCACGTCACAACATCACGGCGCGGCGCGCTTTCGGTAAAGCTGAATTTGATTTTGAAGTCGTCCAGAACCTCGACGCTTTCGATGAACTGGGAATAGACACTGCGGTACTCGGTGATCCCTTGCTCCAGATACAATTCAAACGTGAACTTGATATCCTCGGCGGTCATCGTTGTGCCGTCCCAGAATTTAACGTCATCGCGCAGATTGAAAATCACCCAATCGCGGCTTTCCGGGTATTCGAGCGTCTCGCACAAATAGCAATATGCCCCATAAGGGTCATCGGCGGTCGAGGTCAGGATGCTTTCGGAACCGATTGTGGACAGGGCCGCGGGCACACCTTTCCGCGTGGACAGGTTGAAGCTGTCGAATGTGCCTTGCGCCCATTGCGAAAACTCTCCGCCCTTGGGTGCATCCGGGTTCACATAGTCGAAATGGGTGAAGTCGGGCCCGTACTTGGGCTCGCCGTGCATGGCGATGGCGTGGCTTTTGTAGATCCGCTGGCCATCTTCGCCGATGCGGACCTCTCCTCCGCGCGATTTCTAGGCGCCCGGCTGCCCCGCGCGGATTTTTGTCGCTGCGTCCTCGAGGGCGCGAGCTTCGCCGATGCCGAGCTCGCCGAGGCGCGGATGGAGGAGGTGCGGGCAGCCGGCGTCGATCTCTCGCGCGCGGTGCTCACGCAGGTGCGCGCCGGCGAG
>CBDTYC010000135.1:0-7291 GCA_965364495.1 uncultured Yoonia sp.
AACTTTGGCGTTGGGTATAATCACATTGACTCTGCCGCTGCTGCCAAAGCCGGTGTGGCCGTGTCAAACACGCCGGATGTGTTGACTGATGCCACCGCAGATATTGGTCTGACATTGATCTTGTCCACCTGTCGCCGCGCTGGCGAAGGAGAGCGGCTGATCCGTGCGGACAAGTGGGAAGGCTGGTCGCCGACGCAGTTGTTGGGTACGCATGTGACCGGCAAAACGGTTGGAATTGTCGGTATGGGACGCATTGGTCAAGCCGTCGCGCGGCGTTGCCACTACGGGTTCGAAATGCCTGTGTTGTATTTCAACCGCTCGCAGAAAACCGTCGATCTTCCTGCGCGCCAAGTCGACAGTCTGCAGGAATTGATGGCCGCGTCCGACATTATCGTCGTCACTGTCCCTGGTGGGGGCGGCAATACCGCGATGATTGATGCAGCGGCGCTCGCCGCGATGAAGCCAACGGGTATCTTGGTGAACATCGCGCGCGGTGATGTCGTGGACGAGCCTGCATTGATCGCAGCATTGCAGGCGGGGCAGATCGCGGGCGCCGGTTTGGACGTCTTTGCGAAAGAACCGATTGTGCCGGATGCTTTCCGTGCGATGGAAAACGTAGTGCTGTTGCCGCATCTGGGATCTGCCGCCCTAGAAGTGCGCGAAGCGATGGGGCAAATGGCCCTTGATAACATCATCGCGTGGGACGACGGGCGACCTTTGCCGCAAGCCGTCTGATCCCTTGCCGCGACGTTCGGGCTGGATACCCGCGTGTCACGGTATTATGATGTGACCAAGATGCGACCGACCAACACCCCCTTTTCCCGTCTGCTGATTGTCTTTGCGTTATTTTTTGCAATGGCAAGTTCCGGTTTTGCGCATCGGTTCCAGTCCAGTCCCGTTGACGAAAGCCTTTCTGCCTATCTGGCGGCGGGTGGAACATATCAGGATATTTGCAGCGATGCGGGGCTTGGTGGCCACAGCTCGGGGCAAAGCTGTGATGCCTGCCGCTTGGTCGACAGTGTGGCTCTGGGGGCTTTGGCCGCGCCATGCGACCCAAGCCCTGCGGTCGTTGCTGTTGCAAGCAATCCTACCGCCGCTTTGCCGTTGCAGTCTTTTGTTGCTGATCCGTCAAGACCCGTGCGCGCGCCTCCTCTGGTTTGATTGACCTCTCGCTTTATCAATCAAATCACACGTGACCCGTCGAGGCGGGCACATTCTTCGGAGACGATCCTATGAAATTCATCACTTTTGCAGCGGCTGCATTTTGCACGCTGGCAACTTCGACATTTGCCCATGAATACAAGTTGGGCGATCTTGTCGTCGATCATCCTATGACGTTCGCCACAGCCCCGACAGCCCAGACTGGCGGCGGTTTTTTTACAATTACCAACCACGGCACGCAAAGCGACAGACTGGTGTCCGTTACCGCGGACTTTCCGCGCGTTGAAATCCACACGACCGTGATGGACGGCGATGTCGCCCGCATGATGCAGTTGGTTGACGGGATTGAAGTACCGCCGGGCGAAACGGTCACCCTGATGCCGGGTGGCATGCATATCATGTTTATGGGGCTGCGCGGCGATCCGTTTGAAGTGGGCGAGGAAATTCCTGCGACGCTCGTCTTTGAAAACGCAGGGTCCATGGACGTGTTATTCATGGTGGAAGAACGGAACATGGACGCAGCCAGCGGCATGGATCACAGCGGCCACTAGACAGACGTTCAGCTTTTGGAGACGCGATCGGCCTTTTTTCGCACCAGCGTGTTGCGCAAATCGTGCATCGCCAGCAGCAACTGTTCGGTCACGTCTTCCAATTGCGCATCTGTCGCTTTTGCCTGCGCCCATTGGCTGGTCAGGTTGATCTGGTCGATTGCGCGATGCACGTCGTCCATCTCGCGCACTGCCAGCAGCTTCAGGCGGGTTTGCAGCCAGTCGGCAATGACCTGCCGTTCAGCTTCTGACAGGATATGGTCGCCAAGCGCTTTGAAATCGCCTCGGTTGATATTGACCGCAGCGATCTGCTCAAGCTCTAGCCTGCGGTCGCGGTTTTCGCCGTCCAGCCGGAACACCGCCGCACCATTTTCGCGGACGCGGAAATAGAGATTGGGCAGGTCGCTCATGTCAGCCCTTTGCAAAAATCGATAATCCGCTGGCAGGCTTCTTTCAATGCAGCATCGGACGTCGCGTAGCTGACGCGGAAATTCGGGCTGAGGCCGAACGCCGCCCCGAAGACGACCGCAACGCCCGTTTCTTCAAGCAACGCGGTCGCAAATGTCTCGTCATTGTCAATCAACGTGCCGGCGGCAGACGTCTTGCCGATGCAGCCTGCGATCGACGGATAGACGTAGAACGCACCTTCGGGTTGGGGGCAGACAAGGCCGGGGGCCTTATTCAACATCGACACAACAAGATCGCGCCGGCGCGTGAACATGACGTTGTTAGGCGCTAGAAACTCTTGGGTGCCGTTCAACGCTTCAACCGCCGCGTACTGACTGACAGAGCAGGGGTTGGACGTAGACTGGGACTGTACCTTGCGGATGGCCTTGATCAGGATTTCCGGCCCTGCGGCATAACCGATCCGCCACCCTGTCATTGCATAGGCTTTTGATACACCGTTTACCGTCAATGTCCGGTCATAAAGCTGCGGTTCGACTTGGGCCGGGGTGCAGAACTTGAAGTTGCCATAGGCAAGATGCTCGTACATGTCATCGGTCAGAATCCAGACATGCGGATGGCGCAGCAACACATCGGTCAATTCCTTCAATTCGGACCAGCTATATCCCGCGCCAGTCGGGTTCGAGGGCGAGTTGAACAAAAACCACTTGGTTTGCGGTGTGATCGCGGCCTCAAGCTGGGCTGCGGTGATCTTGAAGTTTGCCTCCAGCTGGGCTTCGACGGTGACGGGTGTGCCGCCTGCCAGCAAAACCATATCGGGATAGCTGACCCAATAGGGCGCGGGTATGATAACTTCGTCGCCCGGGTTAAGGGTCGCCATAAAAGCGTTGTAAAGGACCTGCTTGCCGCCGGTTCCGACGGTGACCTGGGACGGCGTGTATGTCAGGTCGTTGTCGCGGATGAACTTGGCGCATATCGCCTCTTTCAGCTCCGGGATGCCATCGACGGCTGTATATTTGGTTTTGCCAGCAGCGATGGCAGCTACGGCTGCGTCTTTGATGTTCTGGGGCGTATCGAAATCAGGCTCGCCCGCGCCAAGGCCGATGATATCGCGACCGGCGGCTTTGAGTTCGGCTGCTTTGGTTGTCACAGCAATCGTCGGGGACGGTTTGACGCGGTCGAGTGTCGCAGAAAGGAAGGTCATAAAGGGCATCCGGTGGTAATAAGCATACGTCTGTGACATAGGACGCTTGCGAGCATTAAAGCAAGCGACAAGGAGTTTGAAATGGCTGAAGATCAAGGTTGGTTTAGCGACGACACCGCAACATTCGGAGACCGGCTTGCAGCTGCCCGTGAGGCGTCAGGGCTGACCCAGACAAGTTTGGCCAGCAAGTTGGGCGTGAAACCAGTCACGATGGAAAGCTGGGAAAACGACCTAAAGGAACCGCGGGCCAACCGTTTGCAGATGCTTTCGGGTATCCTTGGAGTATCGATGAGCTGGCTTTTGACCGGTGCGGGCGAAGGGCCAGAGGCCCCCGATGAGGCGACCGACCTTTCCGATGATGTGATAGAGTTGCTGGCCGAGATGCGTGCGCTGCGTAGCCAGATATTGAATTCCAGTGAAAAGCTCGGGCGTTTGGAAAAGCGTCTGCGGACCGCATTGAAAGTTGCCGAATGACTGAAACACGTGAAGTCATGATCAAACGTCTGCGCATGCGGTCAATGCGTCGCGGCATCAAAGAGATGGATCTGATCCTGTCGGCTTATGCGGACGCGCATCTGGATGGATTCTCGCAAGAGGCGCTGGTGCTTTACGATCAACTGCTGTCCGAAAATGACCATGATATCTATGGCTGGGTTGGCGGCCAGTTCCCCGTACCCGAAGAATACCTTGATCTGGTGTCGCATATTTCTGCGGGTGCGCAGGGTGTAACAAAACCTGCGTGATGGCAGGATTTGCCTTATCTTTTGACGTTTAACGGTTTTTTGTCGATTTCGTTTTATCCGTTTGCCTAGGCAAAAGGCGGAACAATGAAATGACAATTCACAGCGAAATGGATGATCCCGGCGATACGGGCATTACCAATGCGGCGAGCGCGGCGTTCATGGCATCCTATCTGGATGCGCTGACCCTTGTTGAAAGACTGCACAGGCTATTGCTTGACGTGATCAAGGATGAATTTGAACGATTGGGCCTGCTGGAAATAAATCCGGTGCAGGCCCTGTTGCTTTTCAATGTCGGCGATCACGAAGTCACCGCCGGAGAATTGAAATCGCGCGGCTACTATCAGGGGTCGAATGTCTCGTACAATCTGAAGAAACTGGTCGATGCCGGTTACATGCATCACGAGCGTAGTGAAATTGACCGCCGTTCGGTGCGTGTGCGCCTGACGGAAAAGGGGCGCGGTGTTCATCATATCGTGTCGAAGTTGTTCAGGACCCATTCAGAGGGTTTGATGACGCGCAACGTGCTGGATCAAAGCGGGGTAGAAGAGATCGCTGCAGCGCTCAAGCGGGTCGAGCGTTATTGGACCGACCAAATTCGCTATATCTACTAACAAAAGACGTCCGGTCCTTATTTTAGTCTAAATTGAATGGTATTTACTTGATACAATTTAAGGTTGTGTTGTTAACGATGGTAACGGTTTCTTGCGGGTCAGCGGACTGGAATGCTGACCCGCATTCTACCTGCGTCTGTCCCAAATCAATCGCCTGATACTATGGTGCCCTCGTCTGTACCGTCATGAAGATTGCCAAAGTTCATTTGCCCGATGGCAATGCTGGCAAGTTCCCTCAGTAGCTTACGCTCCATCGCGGCGGCATAGTCTTCATAGCCCAAAGCCACTTCGACAAAAGCACCGGGGCCACGGATAACATTCGCTGTGTAATAGGCCGAAAGCTGCTTGATGTCGACAAAACGCTCTGCTTCGCCGTCCAGTTTGCCTGCGCCGATCACCAGTCCGTTCACAACAACGCCAACGGGCCTTTGGTCTTCACCAATCGTTTCTGGCAATGGCCCAATGTTGGTTTCTCCGTCGCCGGACAGATCAAGGGTGCGTTTCCAACACTCCCCATGTGCCTCTAGGTAGGAATAGCCCGCCAGTATCGCTGACCCGATCGCAGTTGTGGGCGCGCGGACACCGCGCTGATGTCCGGCCAAGCGCGCTGTGATTTGCGCCAATTCTGCAGGCGTCCGGATTTCGGTCCAAGGGACAATGATCGTTTGATTGATCGGCCCGCTCCATTCGTAGACCTGCAGGCGGATAGGGGCCTCTGGCTGCATGAAAAGGACCTCTTGCACCGCCTGCGCATTCAGGGCTGCGATGACACCTTGCAGCTGCAGGTGGTATTCTTCGTCGTCGACCGATCCGGACACATCCAGACCCATCGACAACGCCTGCCGACATGCGCTGTGCGCCAATCCGGGCAACAAAAGAAGAAAGACCAAGACCCGTATCATCCGTGCTCTCCTGTCGCATTCGATCTTCGGCCGATGACCTGGCTTGATAGTTCGCGGATCAGTTTGCGTTGCATCGCAGCTTCAAAATCTGCGAATCCATCCGCCGTTTCTACAAACGCCAAAGGGCCGCGCAGGACCTGATCGGTGTAAAACCCGAAAGTTGCGTCGTCATTCCCGGAAATTACAAGACCGTTCACGGTGACACCGTCGAACGGAAAAGTTGCATAGACACTGGCAGGGCCGAAGCCTGCGTTGTTGACACCGTCACCGGCCATATCAATCGTTTGGAATAAACAATTCGGCGCCTCTTGCAGTTTTATCGACGCATATGCCAGTGCATGCCCCATTGCCGTCGGCAGACCGCGCGCACTGCGCATGCTTTCGGTTAACTGATTGGCCACAGTGGATAGATCACCGGGGGTCCGGATCATGCGCCAACTGACAAGCTCGGTCTGATGCCCTTGACCGCTCCATTCAAAAATCTGGAGGGCTGCCGGATCGGGACTGACGAAAAATGCATCTTGAACCTGCGGCGACAAGAGTGCCGCCGCGAGCCCGTTTCGCTGCAAAAGGTATTCGGTCTCATCCACCGATGACGACACATCCATCGCAAGCACAAGGGCCAGACGGCAGGCGTCGGCTGGCTGCGCGATCATGCAGCATACGGCGATGAAGCCCGCCCTTACCAATGCCCGGTGTTTCCCATACTTGCCCACGGCTCTGCCTTTGGCAGGTCGTCACCCTCTTGAATCAGTTCAATTGAAATGTTGTCGGGCGAGCGGACAAACGCCATGTGCCCGTCACGAGGTGGACGATTAATGATGACACCGTTGTCCATCAGATGTTGGCAGGTTTCGTAAATGTTGGGAACTAGGTAGGCCAAATGCCCAAAGTGCCGGCCGTCCGACGGCAGACCATCGTCACCGTCCCAGTTGTAGGTCAACTCTACCGGGCACTCTTCTTGTCCCGGAGGGGCCATGAAAACAAGCGTAAAACGCCCGCCTTCGTTCTCATTGCGGCGCGTTTCCTTTAGCCCCAGCAATTCATAGAAGGCTATCGATTTATTGAGATCTTTGACGCGGACCATCGTGTGCAGATATTTGAGCGGCATGGTGCTTCCTTCATGAGATTGTCTGTTCAGAACCTAGCGGGCAGGGTGCAACAGTAAACCGCCAAAACGGTATCTCGCATATTTGCTGGCGAAAAGAGATGCGCCAGAAGTGACCTCCGTCTTTATGACGGACCACCTGCCAAACGCCCGACCAATTCAGCCAAGTGGCTGCGGCTGAACGGTATCTTGTAAATCACGGCGCGGGCGGATCGGCAAATGATGCCGTAGGCGTGCGTCCGCTTCGGCGACCATGACAAGCACTATCGAAGATCACCGCTTTTGGCCCGAACCGAGCGTAGGTGTTCGGTGCGGAGAACAAAGATCAGCCTTTCTTGAACGCCTGTCCCTCCGCATCGAAATAATGAAGGTGGTCGCCGTCGAACCGCAACCCGATCTTGTCGCCCGGTCTGAGGTCGGTATCGCCATTGATCCGGAACGTCACTTGTCCCGCCTTCCCACAGTCCATGACGACAAACGTGTCGGCGCCGAGATACTCGAGCACGTCGACTGTGCCCTCAACGTTTGCGTCACCCTCAGAAGCTTGCGCAATATGTTCAGGCCGGATGCCAACTTGCCGCGCCCTTTCCGGTATTCCGGCAAGCTTTA
>CBDTYC010000136.1:0-7173 GCA_965364495.1 uncultured Yoonia sp.
TTGATGGCCGGCATCTGCGTTGCCATGCGCAACCAATCGCTGGTGGCATGACAATGGCTCGTTTTGTGATCGCCCCACCGATGCGCCCGGTGATCCAGAAATTGACACAGATTGATCCTGCAATACTCGCGCGCAAGCTTTGATTTGCGCTTGCAGCAGAGACGCAACCTCATAGTGTAGGCGCATGTCTACCACCCTGTTTGAAAAACAACTTTCCGACGAAACTGCAACCGCCGCTTTCGCCAGTGCGGTCGCTCCACTATTGGCAGCGGGCGATACATTGCTGCTTGAGGGCGATATTGGCGCAGGAAAATCCGCCTTTGCACGGGCGCTTATCCGGGCGCGGCTTGGCCGGATGGAAGACGTGCCATCGCCGACATTCACATTAGTCCAGACATACGAAGCTGCAGATGGCGATATCTGGCATTGCGATCTTTACCGGTTGACCCACCCTGACGAGGCGCTTGAACTAGGGCTGGACGAGGCTTTTGAAACGGCAATCTGTCTGATTGAATGGCCTGATCGCCTTGGGGATGTGGCACCGCTAACCTCGCTTCATCTTGCATTCGAGGCGGGCGAAAACGGTCATCGCGTCACCGTTTCCGGGTCTGAAAATTGGGCCAAGCGGCTAGGGAATATCAATGTCTGATCGCGCCAATCTGATCCACAACTTTGTCGCGAAGACCGTCTGGAAGGACTGGCATCAAACACCGGTACCAGGTGACGCATCTGCCCGCCGGTATTGGCGGCTGTCGGATGGCAATCAAACGCTTATTTTGATGGATGACGCACCCGAACTTGGCGGCAGCACAGTGCCATTTGCATCAATTGCACAGCTTTTGAAAAAGCAGGGGCTGAGTGCCCCGCAAATCTTGGCCCATGATCCGGACAACGGGCTGATGATCATTACCGACCTTGGAAATCACGATGTCGCGGCATGGCTGCGGGCGCATCCAGAGCAGGAGAAGACACTTTACCGGACGTCAGTTGACGTCTTGGTGAAGCTTCACAAGATCACGCCGCCAGACGACTTGGACCGTTTGACGCCGCAAAGAGGTGCGGACCTGCTCGACCTTGTGGGTCCGTATTATTGCCGCACCGATATCACGGGCCTGCAACGCGAAATGCTTGCCGCACTGCAAACACATGCCCCTGTCGCTGACACGCTTGCATTGCGGGATTTCCACGCTGAAAACCTGATCTGGCGTGAAGCCCATCAGGGACTGGACCGCGTTGGATTACTGGATTTTCAAGACGCTTTTGTGGCACCCGCCGGGTATGATCTGGTGTCTTTGCTTCGTGACGCACGGCGCGATGTCGGCGAAAAGACAGCCGACGATATGATCACCGCTTTCAGCGAACAGATCGGTGCAGGTCTGGGATTTCGCACGCAATTCGCCTGCATCGCGATCCAGCGGAACTTGCGCATTCTGGGGATATTCGGGCGGCTTTCGCTGAAATACGGGAAAGCGCGCTATCTTGACCTCATACCGCGTGTATGGGGCCACATCCTTACGGACCTGGAAGATCCGGCAATCGCCAAACTCAGGCAGGCTGTTTTGGACACCGTTCCTGAACCCACAGACGCACTGCTTGCGGAGCTAAGACCGTGACGATGCCGATCATGCTGTTTGCGGCGGGCAAGGGGACCCGCATGGGCGAGCTGACCGTGGACCGCCCAAAGCCAATGATCAAAGTTGCGGGGATGGCCCTGATTGATCACGCTTTACAGATCGTCAATGCGGCAGATGTCGGGCCGAAGGTTGTGAACCTGCACTACTTGCCGCAAAAATTAAGGGCGCACCTATCAAAGCAAGACATCCTGTTGTCTGATGAAACGGAAACCCTGTTAGAGACCGGCGGCGGCTTGCGAAAAGCACTGCCTCTTTTGGGGGATGGCCCCGTTCTGACGATGAACACCGACGCCGTCTGGAATGGACCCAACCCGATTTCCGCGCTTCAGAACACGTGGCAGCCGCACATGGAGGCCTTGCTACTACTTGTCAAAAAACAGAATGTGTCCGGCCATCTTGGGACGGGCGACTTTGGTGCCGACCCTGAAGGTCGATTGCACCGCGCGCCCGACATGATCTACACGGGCGTCCAGATTATCCGCACCGATGTTTTATCTGAGATCACCGAGACCGCTTTTTCGATGAACCTTGCATGGGACATTATCGCACAGCGCCGTGGACTCTACGGGGCAGTTTATGACGGGAAATGGTGCGATGTTGGACAGCCGTCCAGCATCCCTCTGGCAGAGGCGATGTTGCGTGTTTGAACCGGCAAGTTCCCCTCGGATTTTTGGCAGCGCACCGGGTGTCGATTTCGCACAAAGTCTTGTGCGTGGGCTGGAACTACGCGGTGCAGACCTTTCCCCATCTGACTGGGCGCGGACCGAAGTTTACGTGAACACGACCCGCATGCAACGCCGGATCAGGACGGTTTTTGACAGCGGTCCAGCGCGGCTATTGCCGCGTATTCGGCTGGTGACTGATCTGGCAGACGATCCGGTATCCCTTGATCTGCCGCCAGCTGTCTCGCCCCTGACCCGCAGGCTGGAGCTGTCCAAATTCGTCGCAAAGCTGCTTGAAAGCGTACCCGAACTGGCGCCTCGCGCCGCTCTTTATGATTTGTCCGACAGTCTGGCCAAACTGATGGACGAGATGCAGGGCGAGGGCGTCAGCCCGGCTAGGATTGCGCAACTTGATGTGTCTGACGAATCCGGCCATTGGGCCCGCGCCTTGCAGTTCTTGAACATCATCACACCCTATTTCGGCGAAGCAAACGACCAACCAGACAAGGAAGCCCGCCAACGGCTGGTGATCGAGGCGCTGGCCCGACGTTGGGCTGACACTCCACCCACCCATCCTATCATCGTTGCAGGCTCCACAGGCTCACGCGGGGCGACTGCGCTATTCATGCAGGCGGTCGCAACACTGCCGCAAGGCGCAATCATTTTGCCCGGATATGACTTTGAACTGCCGGGTCAGGTCTGGGATGCGATGGACGATAACATGACCGCAGAAGATCATCCGCAGTACCGGTTTCGGCGGCTGATGGACTTGATTGGTTTCGGACATAGCGATGTGCGTCCTTGGACGGATGCAACGCCCAAACATCCCAAGCGCAACGCGCTGGTGTCCCTGTCATTGCGCCCTGCGCCGGTCACTAATCAATGGCTCACCGACGGTCCCAAACTGGGTGACCTGATGGAAGCAACCGACGGTCTGACCTTGGTCGAGGCGATCTCGCCGCGCGCAGAGGCAGAAACAATTGCCCTACGTTTACGCCAAGCCGCCGAAGACGGCATAACCGCCGCGCTGATTTCGCCGGATCGGTTGCTGACCCGTCAAGTAGCTGCCGCCCTTGATCGCTGGGATATCAAACCGGACGACAGCGCGGGCACGCCACTGGCGCTGTCACCGCCAGGCCGGTTGCTGCGCCATGTGGCCGATCTTTTCGGGCAAGTACTGACGGGCGAGGCATTGCTAACGCTTCTCAAACATCCGCTTTGTCATTCCGAACACCCGAACCGTGGCGATCACCTGCGTCATACGCGCGATCTGGAACTTCACCTGCGGCGCAAGGGACCACCGTTTCCAACGGCCACTGATTTGCGTGCTTGGGCAGAAGGATCCGCAGACCGCGTCGATTGGGCCGGCTGGCTTGCCGCTTTGGTAACAGGTCACGAGGACGCAGGCATCCAGTCAATTGAGCACTATCTAGCGCAGCATCTTGCACTGGCAGAAGCACTTTGCGCCGGACCAAACGCCGAAGGCGCTGGTGGCTTGTGGGCAGAGGCGGCTGGCCGCGAAGCTGGCCGAATTTGCGATGAACTGCGTCAGGCGGCCCCTGCTGGCGGACAAATGAACGCCCGCGATTATGCCGCATTGTTCGGGGGTGTGATCAATGAAGGCGTTGTTCGAAACCGTGATGCGGGTCATCCCGATATTCTGATCTGGGGCACTCTCGAAGCGCGCGTTCAAGGTGTGGACCTCACCATCCTTGGCGGCATGAATGACGGCGTCTGGCCCGAAGCCCCCGCACCCGATCCGTGGCTAAATCGCATGATGCGGGCCAAGGCCGGGTTGCTGCTGCCAGAGCGGCGCATCGGTCTTTCTGCGCACGACTATCAACAGGCTATCGCGGGGAAAGAAGTCTGGATCACCCGTGCAAAGCGGTCTGCCGACGCTGAAACAGTTCCGTCGCGTTGGGTGAACCGACTAACCAACCTGCTAAAAGGCTTGCCCGATCAAGACGGACCCAAGGCACTCGACGCGATGTTGGCGCGGGGTGCAGATTGGTCCGCGATGGCCGCGAAACTTTCTGCGCCGTCGCACCGCACAGACCCCGAACCGCGCCCGTCACCCTGCCCGCCGCCAAAGTCGCGGCCCGACCAATTGTCTGTTACGCAGATCAAAACTCTTATCCGCGATCCTTTTGCGATTTATGCCCGCAAGGTGCTGCATCTGTCAGAGCTTGATCCACTGGTCCCGACCGCCGACGCCCCACTGCGCGGGATCATCGTCCACAAAATCCTTGAACGGTTCATTGCAGATGGTCACGGCCCCGCAGACCGTGACATGCTGATGCGGATCGCAAACGAAGAATTCAGCGCACAATGTCCGTGGCCAACCGTCCGCGCCCAATGGATTGCCCGCATGGAACGTGTAGCGGATAAATTCCTTGCTGACGAAGGTGAACGACAAGACCTTGCAAGCCAACAGATCACCGAGGCGTGGGGCGAAATCTCTGTCGCCGCTACGGGTATCAAATTGACCTGCAAAGCGGATCGCATTGACCTAACCGACGAAGACGACGCGTTGATCTATGACTACAAGACAGGTGTCGTGCCAAGCGGTCCGCAGCAGGAGAAATTCGATAAACAGCTCTTGCTCGAAGCTGCGATGGTTGAACGGGGCGCATTCGCAAAAGTCGGCCGCAAGTCAGTCGTGGGCGCTGCATTCATCGGCGTGAACGCGAGCATGAAAAACACCGCTGCGCCCCTTAAAAAGCAACCGCCAGATGTGGTTTGGGCAGAGTTAGAGACACTTTTTGCCCGCTGGCAGGACCAAGACCGTGGTTATACGGCGCGCCTTGCGCTGTTCTTGAAAGCCGACCACAGCCCCTATGATCACCTGTCGCGCTATGGCGAATGGGACACCAGCGAAGACCCGAAACCGGTGGTGCTGAAATGATCCGCAACCCCGCCACCCAACGCCAAGTCGATGCCGCCAACCCGCGCACGTCAACGTGGCTATCGGCCAATGCTGGTTCAGGCAAAACACGCGTTCTGACGGACCGCGTCGCGCGCCTATTACTTGAAGATGTCTCGCCCCAGAACATCCTGTGCCTGACTTACACCAAAGCGGCAGCGGCAGAGATGCAGAACCGCCTGTTCCAGCGCCTGGGTGCTTGGGCGATGATGGCAGACGATGAATTGCGCGGTGAACTGCTTGAGTTGGGCATCGACAAACGCATTGATGATGCGCAGCTTTCAAATGCGCGTACACTTTTTGCCCGTGCGATCGAAACGCCGGGTGGTTTGAAAATCCAGACTATCCACTCTTTTTGCGCTGGTGTTCTGCGCCGCTTCCCGCTTGAGGCCCAAGTCAGTCCGCAATTCCGCGAAATGGAAGATCGCATGGCGGAAATACTGCGATCTGACGTCGTGGATGCCATGGTGCTTGGGGAACAAGCGCATGTCGTCCATGCGCTGCTCGCCCACTTCACCGGCGATGATCTGGCCAAGTTCACCGCAGAGATTGCAGGAAAACGTGATGCGTTCGCCGCGCCGGTTACGGACGAACAGATCAAATCCTTGCTTGACCTCAAACCCGATGCCCAGCGCGAAGACGCGCTTCGGATTGCGTTCCAAGGCGATGAAGCGGCGATCGTGGATGAGATCAAAGAGGCGTTCCACGGCCAATCTGCCACGTACAAAAAGCTGGCTGAACAGCTTTCCGCTCTGGATTTGAAGAACCCGAATTGGGCTGGATTAGACACTCTTATTGGCCATTTCCTCTACGCCGGCACCTGCAATTCAAGGTCCGTCAACTTTCCCCCTAGCACCCACACAAAAGCAGTCGAAGCGATGGCACCTATCGCCGACACAGTGCATGAATGGATGGACCGTGTTGCTGCTGCAAAGGCGCATCTATGGGCGATGGATGCGGTTGAACGCACCCGCGCGCTTTATGATTTCGCCGAAGTTTTTGTACCTGCCTACGAAGACCGCAAACTTGCGTTGGGCGCGTTGGACTTCGACGATCTGATCCGCAAGGCAAAGGCGCTGCTCATTGACCCCGCTGTCGCGCAATGGGTGTTGTTTCGCCTTGATGGCGGCATCGACCACATACTCGTGGACGAGGCCCAAGACACCAGCCCGACCCAATGGGCCGTCATCGAACAACTCACCCATGAATTCGCAACCGGCGAAGGCGCTCGCCCTGATCGCGAACGAACCGTCTTTGTTGTCGGCGACAAGAAGCAGTCGATCTATTCTTTCCAAGGAGCAGATCCCGCGGCGTTCGATCAAATGAAGACGCATTTCGAAGACGCACACAAAGCGATAGGAAAGCCGTTCGAGGTGACGTCGCTTGACCATTCTTTCCGGTCATCACAGGCGATCCTTTCGGTTGTTGATGCAACCTTCAAAGGTGACCGCGCGGCGGGGATGGATGATCATCTGAACCATATCGCCTTTAAAGAAGAAATGCCGGGCCGTGTTGATCTTTGGCCCGTGGTCGAAAAGGCCAAGGTTGAAGACACCCGCGAATGGTACAAGCCTGTCGATGAACCCAGTGCTACGGACCACACCGTTCTGATGGCCCAGCGTACGGCTGCGCAGATCAAGCACATCATCGCAAATGAAACCCTGCCGCAAGAGGTTGGCAATACAGGCGTGTTTGTCCGACGTCCCGTGACCGAAGGCGATTTTCTGATCCTCGTTCAGCGTCGTTCCGAACTCTTTGCCGAGATTATCCGCGCTTGCAAGGCCGCCGACCTAAAGATCGCAGGCGCAGACCGTTTGCGTGTAGGTGCGGAACTTGCGGTGAAAGACCTTGCCGCATTGTTGCGGTTTCTGGCGCTGCCCGAGGACGATCTGTCGCTGGCAGCAACTTTGCGGTCACCGTTGTTCGGCTGGTCCGGACAGCAGCTTTTCACCTT